>JAOPZU010000018.1 GCA_025963955.1 Solirubrobacterales bacterium | reverse complement strand
AGAACCAGGCGCTCTGCTCGCTGCCGAGCCTGGCGATGACGACGAGGGGCACCAGCGTGATCGCCGACTGGCCGAGCACGAAGCCGGCGTAGTCCTGGAGCATGAAGCGGGCCAGGCCACGGCCGCGGAGCTCAAGCCGGCGGGCGGCAGCGTCCGGGGCGCTGCGGGCGGCCGGGCGCAGGACCCGGACGTGGAGCAGGATGTTGATGACCGGGACGACGACGAGCGTCGGCAGGACCCACGCCAGAAACACGGTGTGGGCGCTGCCCGCCGCGAGGACGAGGGGGAGCAGGGCGATCTTGGCCAGGCTGTAGGCGGCGTTCTCGGCGGGCAGCCAGGTCGCGCGCCGCAGCGCGGTGAGGACGGCGTCCTGCAGGACGAAGATGCCCCACAGGCCCATGGCCGCGACAAAGACCACCGCCGTCGCGCGGTCGCCCTGGAGGAACGCCAACCGGGCGGACACCCGCGGAGCGCCCAGGACGAAAGCCGTCCCGCCGAGCAGGCCCGCGGCCGCGCTCGCGGCATAGGCGGCGGCGATGCGGCGGCTCCGATCGCGGTTGCGAACGCCGGGAAGAAAGCGCACGAGCGCATCGACGAGGTTCAGCTGGCAGATGCTCGAGAGCGTGATGAGCGAAGAGATGAGGACCGCGTCGCGCCCGATCTCCCTGGCGGAGGCGGTTCGCGCGGCGAGCGCCCAGAACCCGACGCCCAGCAGGGCGGTGAGGACCGTGCTCGCCATCAGCGCGTAGGCGCTGCGGTAGAGGGGGTCGCGCAGGTGCTCGCGCAGGCGCATCAGGTGGGGTGCGGTCAGGGCTGAGACGCCGCGCACGCTAGCGAACGCAGGCGATGCTGTCCGGGGCAGCGGCGACGTCGCGCCTACACGCCAGAAACGCACTTTAAAGATTCGAGAGCTAAACGTTTCTCGACAAATGACCGATTGAGACACCTACAACGGTCGTCCACACTGGATGACGAAGCTCAAGCCCCGGACGCGTTCCGGTGGACCCGGAACTACAGGGATCAACATGCGAGACCTCTCGAACAACAAGGTGCGCGTCAGCGCCGTCATCCCCACCCTGAACGAGGCGGCCAACCTGCCGCACGTCCTCCCGCTCATCCCGGCCTGCGTGGATGAGCTCATCATCGTCGACGGCCACTCCACCGACGACACGATCGCCGTCGCCCAGGCGCTGTGCCCCGACGTGCGGATCATCCTGCAGAGTGCCCGCGGGAAAGGCAACGCCCTGGCCTGCGGCTTCGCCGCCGCCAGCGGCGACATCATCGTCATGCTCGACGCTGACGGCTCCACCGACCCGCGGGAGATCCCGGCCTTTCTGGCCACGCTGCTGGCAGGGGCGGATTTCGCCAAGGGCACGCGCTTCGCCCTCGGCGGCCACAGCGCGGACATCACGCCGCTCCGCCGGGCGGGCAACGCGGTGTTGAACTCAACGGTCAACCTCCTCTTCGGGTCGAAGTACACCGACCTCTGCTACGGCTACAACGCGTTCTGGAGCCACTGCCTTGACGACATGCACGTCACCTGCGACGGCTTTGAGGTCGAGACCCACATCAACGTCCGCATGGCGCTCTCCGGGCACGACGTGCGCGAGGTGCCGTCTGTCGAGCACGAGCGGCAGTTCGGCGTCAGCAAGCTCAACGCGCTGCGGGACGGCAGCCGCGTCCTGCGCACCATCCTGCGCGAGCGGGTGCGTGCAGCCGCCGGAGCCCCCGAGGATGACTGGCGTCCGAGCTTCCAGGAGCTTGAGCGTTCTTCGGCCGGGTCGCACCTGCTGGCCGACTGGGGCGCGCCGGCCGAACCGCGCCTGCTGACGCTCGCCGCGTGAGGGCCGACGTCGCTGCGCCCACGCCGCTGCTCGCACCGGCGGCGATCCGAGCCGTCGACGTCGACGCGGTCGAGGACGTCGCGCTCACGCGGGACGGCGAGCCGTACCGCACGGCAATGCTCGTGGCCACACGCGAGGGCCGCCCGCTCGGCACCGTGACCATGGCCGCGGTCCCCGGGGCCGGGCTGCTGCGAGCCGAGAGTGTTCGCGGCGCGCTGGGCCCGTTGCTCGCCGGGTCCCCGGCGCCGGGCGACCAGCCCGCTCCGGACCCGGAAGGGGAGAGCGCGATCAGCGTCGTGGTCACCACGTGTGCCTGCGCCGCCGCAGTCTGCGAGACCGTGGCCTCCGTCCTGGCCTGCCGCCCCGCGGTGAGCGAGGTCATCGTGGTCGAGAACCGCCCCATCCAGTCGGGCGTCCGCGCGGCCCTCGCGCAGGCCTTCGGCGATGATCCCCGCGTCCGCTACGTGGAGGAAACGCGTCAGGGCCTCTCATGGGCGCGAAACGCCGGTTTGGCCGCCGCCCGCGGCGAGCTGATCGCCTTCACCGACGACGACGTCCTGGTGTCCCGCGGCTGGGCCGGCTGGCTCCGGGCTGCGTTCGACGCCGAGCCCGCTGCGGCATGCGTGACCGGGCTGATCATGCCCGCCGAACTGGAGACCCCGTCCCAGGTGCTGCTCGAACAGTACGCGGGCTTCGGCAAGGGCTTCACCCGCCGCGTCTTCCGCGCCGACGAACCAACCTCACCCCTGTTTCCCTACGCCGCCGGGGAGTTCGGGTCCGGCGCGAACACCGCGATGCGCGTGCCCGCCGCCCGCGCCCTGGGTGGCTTCGACACCGCCCTCGGGGCCGGGACCGTGGCCTGCGGCGCCGAGGACCTTGACCTCTTCGTGCGCGTCCTGCTCGCCGGTCACGCGATCGTCTACGAGCCGGCGGCGATGCTCTGGCACCGCCACCCGGACACCGCTCCGCGTCTGCGGAGCGAGGTCTTTCGCTACGGTCTGGGCCTGTCCGCGGTGCTCACCAAGTTCGTGCTGACCGGCCACGCCCGCGCCATCGCCGGGCGGGCTCTCGCCGGGCTGCGGTTTCTGCGGGACCCGGACTCGCGCAAGAACGAACGCAAGACCGCCGAGTATCCGCGGGGGCTCGATCGCTGGGAGTACGCCGGCATGCTCGTGGGACCGTTCGCCTACCTGAGAAGCCGTCGCGGAGCGAGGCGCCTCGCGCGCGCATGACCGAGGGACGGGCTCGCGTCAGGCGTGACCTCGCCCTGCTCGGGCTGCTCGCCGTCACGGTCCTTGTCGTCGCCGCCGACGTGCCGCTGGCCCGCCCCCTCGCGGTCCTGGCCACGGGGCTGCTGGTCCCCGGGGCGGCCATCCTCACCCGGCTGCGGCCGGCCACCGACCTCCTCGTCTCCGTCGGCGTGGCGATCGGTCTGAGCATCGCGCTGGAGATCGGGCTCGCCACCCTCGCCGCCGTGACCGGTTGGTGGCACCCCGTGCTGCTGGCCGCGATTCTCGCCGCCGGCGCAGCCGCCCTGCTCGCGGCCGACCTGCGCACCGCTCTGGACGACACCGGCCCGGCCGCCACGCCGTGAAGCTCGCCACCCGCGGGCTGTTGCCCGCCGGCCTGGTGCTGTGGGCGCTCGCGCTCCCCGGCATCAACATCGGGGACCTCGGGCAGTACGGGTTGCTGCCCGCCCTCGGGCCTGCGTGGTACGGCGCCCTCGTGCTGCTCGTCAGCGGAACGGTTCTCGCGGCCTGGGGCCCCGAACCGGCCAACCGCTGGCTGCTGGCCGGCTACATCGGGGCGGTCGTCCTCGTCCTGTACGCGACGATCCCGGCGATCACCGACGTGCCGCAGTACCCCTGGACCTACAAGCACATCGGCGTCACGCGGCTGATCGAGGCCCGCGGCCGCATCGATCCTGGCGCCGACATCTACAGCCGCTGGCCCGGCTTCTTCGCCCTGGCGGCGGCGTTCGGGCGGGTCGCGGGACTGCCGAACCCCGTGTCGTGGGCGGCGTGGACGGAGCCGCTGTTCATGGCGATCGACGCCCTGCTCGTGGCGGCGCTCGCGTGGACCCTCACCCGCCAGGAGCGGACCGCGGCCTTCGCGGCCCTCGTCTTCGTGCTCATCAACTGGGTCGGGCAGACGTACTTCGCGCCGCAGGCGGCCGCGTCGGCGCTGTCCCTCGCGCTGCTGCTGGCCGTGCTGGCCGGCCTGGGTTTCACCGCGTCGCCGGGCGCCGAGGCGGGGGGGACGCCCGCGGCGTGGCGGCTCCGGGGGACCGCTGCGCTCATCCTCGGCTTCGACGTCGCCATCGTCATCAGCCACCAGCTCACGCCGTACGCGCTGCTGGCCCAGGTTGGGGCCCTGACCCTCTTCGGGCTCGTGCGCGCCTGGCCGATCCTCCTCGCGATGGGGGCGCTCACCCTCGGGTTCCTGGTGCTCAACGCCGGCTACGTCTCCGAGCACTTCACGCTCCTGACGAGCTTCGACCCGCTGCAGAACCTGCGGCACGCCGGCCCCTACGGCGCGGCGCCGGTCGCGGGCAAGCAACTCAACGCCCACGCCGGGCAGCTGCTCAGCGTGCTGGCCTGGGGCGGCGCCCTGCTCTCGGCGTGGCGGCTGCGCCGCACCGGACACGGCCGCCTCGCGCTCACCGCCCTCGTGATCGCCTTTGCGCCGTTCGCCGTCCTCTTCGGGCAGGACTATGGCGGAGAGGCGACGTTGCGGGTGATCCTCTTTTCAGCCCCGGGCTGCGCGATCCTCGTGGCGGCCGGCGTCGCGTCGCTGCCGGCGACCCGCCGGCGGTCGGCCGTGGCGCTGGGAGCCTGTGCCGCGCTGGCGACGCTGTCGGTCGCCGCGTCCCTCGGCGCCAGCGAGCTCAACCTCGTCTCGCCCGCAGAGGTCGCCGTGAGCGATGCCTTCTACTCCCACGCGCCGCCGGGCTCGGTGCTGATGCTGGCCGGGCCCGGGTTCCCGCTGCGCGTCGGGGCCACCTACGACCGCTTCGCCGGTCCGCAGGGCGACGCCGCGCCCAACCTCCTCGAGGGCCCCGCCCTCCGGTCGCGCCCGCTGGGGGCAGCTGACCTGCCGCTGGTCATGACCCGGATCCGCGGCTACTCGCCGCACGGCTACCTCGCGTTCTCGTCACTTGAGCGTCGCTGGGCCGCGACCCTCGGGCTCGCTCCGGCCGGCGCGCTCGACGATCTCGAACGGGCGGTGGCCGCCTCCCCCGAGTTCACGCTCTGGCGGTCGAGCCGCGACGCCAGAATCTACCGCTTGCGGGCTTCTCCTCGGCCAGCATCGCCGCTGCCGCGTCGGCGCTGATCCGCATCTGCAGGCCGGCGGGAAGACCGGGTGCGGTGATCACCTCGACAAGGACCGTGCCCTCCCCGATGTCCTCGCGGAGGAGGCGGTAGACCGCGTCGGACCCGAGCTTGCGGCTGTGCAGGAGCACCTCGCGATCCAACGCACCCATCGTCTTCTCCTATTGGTAGACCCGCACCCAGTCCACGAGCATCGAGGCCGGGAAGGGGGTGGACGCATCCGGCGCGCCCGGCCACGACTGGGCCCCTCCGACCGCGAGGTTCAGGAGCAGGGAGAAGGCATGATCGTAGACCCAGCCCTGACCGGGCTGCAAGTCGGCCTTACGGACCGTCGCGAAGACCGCGCCGTCCAGCGTCCACTGGATCACGCCGGGGCTCCAGAGCACGCCGTAGGTGTGGAAGCCGTCGGCCAGCGAGGTGGGGGCGGTAAATGCCTTGCCCCACGCGTAGTCGGCGCCGGCCGTGCCCACCGGCCCGTGGATGTGGGCGTAGGTCGTGGCGGGATCCTGGCCCAGGACCTCGGTGACGTCGATCTCGCCGTTGCCGGGCCAGCCGGCCGTGTCGATGTCGGTGCCCATCGCCCAGAAGGCGGGCCACAGCCCTTTACCCGCCGGCATCTTCATCCGCGCTTCCAGGCGGCCGTAGGTGAAGTCGTAGTGGCCGCGGGACTCCATGCGGGCGGAGGTGATGCCGTGGGCCCCGACGCCGGCTTCGCGCCGCGCCGTGATCGCCAGGTTGCCCGCGCCGTCGGTGGACGCGTTCGCGGGGGAGGCGGTGTACGTCTGCAGCTCCGCGCCGTTGCCCCAGCCGTCACCCGTCATCAGATCCCACTTGGCCGGGTCCGGGCCTACGCCCTTCGGGCCGTTGAACTCGTCCGACCACACGAGCGTCTGGGGGACGGGCGCCGAAGCGGTCGCCGGAGCGACCGGGACCGGGGCCGGGGC
>JAOPZU010000643.1 GCA_025963955.1 Solirubrobacterales bacterium | reverse complement strand
GGGAGGGCCTCGATCACGGCAAGGTCCCAGCCGTACCGCGAGGCCAGGACGTGGACGTCGCGGTCGAGGTCGGCCGGCACCGCGCCGAGGGCACGCAGCACGAGCGCCATCACGTCGACGTCGAGCTCGAGGTGCGTCCCGCAGCCGGCGCACATCGCGTGCAGCGGGCCGCTGAGGGAGCCCTCGACCCGGGCGAGGTCCTCCAGCGTGCCGCCCGCGCCGACGCTGCACCGGGTCAGGAGGGCGACGGCGTCGTCGCCCGAGGCCAGGAGGTCCCGCCACGTGGGCTCCCGCACCCCGGAGCCCGGCCCGGTAAGGGCGCTGCGCGGGTGGTGCTCGGGGATGTCGTTGCGGGCCAGGGGGAGTGTCGTCAGCTCGCCGCAACGGTCGCAGGCCACGGTGTGCTCGAGCGGCACGCCGAGGACCTCCTCGTTCACCGTGAGCAGGGCGCGGTCGGCCAGGCCGACGGGCAGGTCCGCCGGGTCGTCGACCCCGGCCAGGGCGAGGTCCGCGGCCGGCGGCCAGGTGCGCAGCACCGCGACGGCCTGCTCGAGGAGGGTCGGCGCGTCGTCGAGGACGGTCGTCAGCGCCACCGCGCGGCTGCGCGGCGCACCCTCCCCCGAGACCACGACCACAGGCTCGCCCTCCTCACGCGTCAGACGGCTTGCTCGGCCGGCTCGGTCACTGCGACGTCGCGCTCCCAGCCCTCGAGCTCGATCTTGATGCTCTGGATCGCGGTCGCCGCCGCGGCGGCGTCGAGGGCCGGCAGGGCCTGGTACTCCGAGACCCAGCACCGGTAGAGCTTGTAGCTGAGGACCTTCTGCCCGGCCTCGTTGAAGACGTCGACGATGAGGTCCTTGCGGAAGTCCTTGAGCGAGATCCCGGGCTGGGACAGGCTCGAGACCTTGGTCGCCCATGCCTCGAACGCGAGGTCGTGGGTGACACCGCGCTCGAGGGTCACCGCGTCGTAGGTGGTCAGTCCCGGGCTCTTGCGGTCGTGGCTGGGGTCCCCGCCCACGCGGTGCGAGACCGGCGCCGTCGACCGCTTGAGCGGCGACATCTTCGAGAGCCCGGCCACGTACACCCCATCCCACTTCACCCGGAACATATGGCTCTTGTAGGGGTCGAACCGGGTGGCGTTGATGCTGAACTCGGCCATGTCACTCTCCCGCCTGGCTGAGCTGGGTGATAGTGATGAGGACGAACTCGGCGGGCTTGAGCGGCGCGAAGCCGACGACGACGTTGACCCTGCCGTTGTCGATCTCGGTCTGCGGGTTCACCGACGAGTCGCAGATGACGAAGAAGCTGTCCGACTCCGCGCGGCGCTCGGACTGCTGGAAGGCGCCCTGGCGGAACAGGCCGCGCATGAACCCGCCGACGGCGAGCCGGAGCTGGGCCCACAGGTCCGGGTCGTTCGGCTCGAAGACGGCGAACTGCGTGCCGAGGTACAGGCTCGCGGAGAGGTAGTCGGTCAGCCGCCGCACGGGGACGTACTTGGAGTCGCTCTGCAGCACGTCGCTGCCCGCGAGGGTCCGGGCGCCCCACACCACCGTCCCCACGCCCGGGAACGTCCGCAGCACGTCGATGCCGAGCGGGTTGAGGTCTCCCGACACGTCGTCGTCGGTCGGTGTGGTGAGCCCGAGGATGCCGCCGATGCCCGCCTCGATTCCGGCCGGCGCCTTCCAGATGCCGCGGGCGGCGTCCGTGCGGGCCATCACGCCCGTCACGGCGCCGCTGGCCCCGAAGCCGTCCGGGCCGGCGTCGGCGGTGACGAGGCGCGGCCAGTAGACGGCGCCGTGCGCGCCCTGCGCCCGCAGCAGGTTCGACGCCGTCTTGAGCTGGGCGGGGTTGAGGCCGGGCTGCGGGTCGATGACGAAGAAGGCGTTCTGCTGGCGGCAGTAGTCCAGGGCCGTGTTCACCGACGCGGTATCGGCGGTGGTCACGCCGGGCAGGCACAGCAGGTTGAACCGCGGGAAATCGAGCGCGGTCAGGGCGAGCATCCCCTGGCCCTGCGTCGCGGAGACGATCTGTGCGGCGCCGACCGTCGAGCCGTCCGAGCCGTTCGCGAGAGCGACGGCCGACGCGACCGCGGGCCGGTAGGGACCGGCCGCGCTCACCTCGGCACCGCCCCGGGCCACACCGAGCCCGAGGTCCGCCGAGGCGTCGTCCATGCCGATCAGCCCGACGACGACGGCGCTGTTCAGGTCCGAGGTCTTGCTGGTCAGCACGAGCGTGCCGCCCGAGATCCTCGCCTGAACCGGCCACACGGAGCCGGTTGCGTTGATGTGGTCCCGCACCTCAGCGAGGGTGTGCGACTGGGGGGGTGACTCCGCCGGGAACAGCACGTAGTCCGTGGCTGGTCCGTGGTCGACGGAGAGGCGCACCGCCTTGCCGCTCACCGAGACGTTGGCCGGTGAGGCCGCCCCTGTCGAAGTGCCGGCGCTGGGGGCCGTGGCCGCGGTGCCGGTCACTGTAGCGGTTACCAGGCTGCTCGCGCCCAAGACGGTGCCCACGTAGCGGGTCGAAGCGGGGGCCATCGTCAGTTCGGCCCAGGTCTCTTTGGTCGTGACGCTGGCCGGTCCGCCCCCGACGCCCGACGCCCACTCGGTGATCATCAGCGTGAACCGGTCGGCAGGGTAGTCCACGGCGGGGACCACCTCGACGAAGACGCCGGCCTGCGCGGCGGTGCCCGCGCCCGTGCCGTTGGCCCAAGCGCCGCGCGACCGCGCGGTCACCGCGACGGTCAGACCGTTGACCGCCGGCAGCGCCCTCGTGGCAGCCGCGGCCCCAGCGCCGAGCGCACGCACGATGATCGCCTGGCCACCGCCGTTGGCGAAGAAATGGCCGACGGCGTGACCCATCGGCTGGTCGCTGCTGATCGGATCGCCGAACTGACGCAGGTAGCTCGCATAGCTCGACAGCCGCACCGGGGTGTCCCCCGGGCCCTTACGCGCGGCGCCGACGAAGGCGGTGACCGAGGTGGACACCCCGGTGATCGTCGCGTTGCCGGACTTCTGCTCGCGGACGTACACTCCGGGATAGGTGGTCTGCACGGACACGGTGGCCTCCTGATGAGCTGCCCCCGCCGCCGAGATGAGGGCCGACTTCACAGTATGGAAAGAGGCGTTACTGGGGCGTTACCGCTCGCCGGCGCCGAGATCCTCTGGAAGCTGACTGGATGTCCTCTTGCTGGGCCGGCGGGACGGCCATCCTTGACCCAGAGTCCAAGCGTAGATTGGAATTCCTGTTCTCCGACATCTCGAGATGGACGCCTGGTCCGACGGTGCGAGTGGCCTTCTTCGATGGGGATTGCCTGTTGCATGTGGACATCGCAGGTGCGACGGCTCAGATCACCGACGCCTGCAACTTCGTCCTCGACTTCGGCCTCGACAACGCAAGCGGCGTCTACGAGGGTGGTCGCCCGCCGACGCCGATTTTGCCGCTGAGGGTCCGCGTCAGCCTCGACGTGAGTGGCTACTTCTCCTCGTCGGCACTGACAGCGCAGATCGGACCATCGGGGCATCGGGCGGCCCGGTCGGGGGCAACCCCGGCCAACGGAGCCTCAATTTCGGGGGTTACACTGTGAACCGACCCGCGGGGTGGTGGCACCGTGCGTCACGATCTCCTGAATGGCCTCGGGTTCCATCTCTCGCACCAGAACTTGCGCGGCACCTGCCATGACGAGTTCCGGTGGGACGACGACGGCGGATACATGCCTACGCAGGATCCGCGCGTCGTGTTCTTACCCGACGCCAGTGGGCAACGTCCCGGCATCTACACCTACCTCG
>JAOPZU010000585.1 GCA_025963955.1 Solirubrobacterales bacterium | reverse complement strand
AGCGAGCGCGTCCGGGGCCGCCCGCCCGTCACCGACCCGGCGGCGGTGCCGGCGGCCGTCTCGCAGCTCACCGAGGGCTGGCTCACCGCAGCGCTCGGATGCGGGGTGGAGGGCGCACGCGTGACGTCGTTCTCGTTCGGCGAGGGGACGGACGGCACGAGCTCGCGCCGGGCCATCGACGTGCGCTGGAACGAAGCCGGCGTCGCGGCCGGTCTCCCGGCCGCGGTCTACTCGAAGACCTCGCCCGGCTTCGTCAACCGCGTGCTCATCGGGGTCACCGGCGCGGCCGCGGCCGAGGCGCTCTTCTACTCGCGCATTCGCCCCGCGCTGGAGCTCGGCGCCCCCGCGGGCTACTACGGCGGCTTCGACGCGCAGACCTCACGCTCGCTCGTGCTCATCGAGGACATCGTGCGGACCCGGCAGGCCACCTTCGGCGACACCGCGACCCACGTCGACCGCGCGGCGGCCGAGAGCATGATCGACGAGATGGCCCGCTACCACGGCGGGCTCTGGGAGGACCCCCGGCTCACCGGCGCGTGGTCGTCGCTGAAGGACGCCCACGCCTGGCAGCAGACGTTCAACGCGAAGACGGGCTTCGACCGGGGCGCGCTGGTGGGCGCGCGCATGGCCCGCGAGCAGGTCCCGGCGGCGCTGTGGGCCCGGCGCGGCGAGCTGCGGCCCGCGTTCGTCCGGTCGCTGGAGGAGAACGTCCGCCTGCCGGCCACGCTGCTGCACCAGGACGTCCATCCGGGCAACTGGTTCCGCCTGCCGGACGGCTCGATGAACCTCTACGACTGGCAGGCGATCGCCCGCGGGAACTGGGCGCTCGACGTGGCGTACGCGCTGTCGGCGGGGCTGACCGTGGAGGACCGCCGCGCCTGGGAGCGCGAGCTCGTCGAGCGCTACCTCCAGCGCCTGGGGGAGGCCGGGGGCGCTCCGCCGCCGTTCGCCGACGCGTGGCTCGCCTACCGGCAGCAGATGTTCCACGGCTTCTTCTTCTGGACCTACACGCTGCTCGTCGGCAAGGTCCAGGAGCTCCAGAAGGAGGAGCACGTGCGGGAGCTCATTCGGCGCACGGGCCAGGCGATCGTCGACCACGAGTCGCTCGATGCGATCTGAGGCCCTGCGCCCGCCGTCACGCGGCTCAGGCCGGCGGTTCCTCGAAGAACCGCAGCAGCTCGGCTGGGACGTCCGCGGGGGCGATGAGCGCCTCGCCGTGCCACAGCCGTTCGAGCACGAGCCCGTTGACGAACAGCGCGAGCGCCCGCCCGGAGCGCTCCGGGTCGGCCCCGCCGGCCGCCTCGACGAGCCGCACCGCATGGCCGATGAAGACCGCCCGCAGCCCGACGAACACCTCGCGCAGCTCCGGATCCCGTCGCGCCTCCAGGCCGAGCTCGAAGTGGGCCACCATCAGCTCGCGCCCGGCCGGGGCGCTCATCCGTTCGACGACCGCCGCGAGGGCGGCGACGGCCTCCCGGGGCGAGGTTGGATCGATGTCGGCGACCGCCGAGGCCTCGAGGCTGCGCTCCACCATGCGCGTCATCGCGACCTCCAGGAGCGCGCGACGGGTGCGGTGGTAGCTGCTCGTCGACCCTTCGGGAAGGCCGAGCCGACGGTCCACCGCCCGGTGCGTGAGGCCGCGGACGCCGCACTCGGCGACGAGCGCGATCGCCGCGTCGGCGATGGCCGTGCGGCGCGGGCTCAGGGTCGGGCGATCGGTGGACGACGGCACGTCGGTGAATCTAGAGGAGCGGTCGCCGGCACCGCCGGCGCGCCCGCGCGCCACCGTGGCGCCCGAAACGAACACCGTGTATTGACACTGCGTCCGGCAATTGGGTACGGTCATCGGGCGTGTCGCCCGATGTCCTCTCCCAGCCCGTGATCCATCCGGACCCACCGGTGGCCGCCCTGCGCGATGCCGTCGCGCGGGTGCTCACCTCCGACCGGGCGTCGATCCGGCGGCTGGTGCACGTCCCGACGACGGTCGCCTACCGCGTGGAGGGCGACCCGTCGCGGTCGTTCACGATCCGCCTGGACCGGCGCCCGTGCGAGGTCACGGACCTGGAGCCGTCGGAGATCGAGCTGACGCTGAGCGCCGCGCAGGCCGCGCAGGCCGCGACCGGCGAGCTGTCGCTCGTCGCCGGCGTGCTGTCGGGGGCGATCGCCTACCGCGGCCCGGTCCGCCAGTACCTGGAGGTCGAGCCCATCATCCGCGGGGCGCTGGCGGAGGACGCCGGCTACGACGACGGGGCCGAGCACACCCGTGGCGCGGGCGTCGTGGGCTCGCGCGTGGACACCGGCCTGCTGGCGATCGAGACGCGTGGGCTGCACAAGGCCTTCGGCTCCAACGCGGTGCTGCGGGGGCTGGACATCGGCATCCCGGAGGGCACGATCACCGTGGTCCTCGGGCCGTCGGGCACGGGCAAGAGCGTGCTGCTCTCCCACGTCATCGGTGTTCTGCAGCCGGACGCGGGCGAGGTCCTGATCCGGGGGCGCTCGCTGAAGCACATGAGCCGCAGCGACGTGCTGGGCCTGCGCCGCGGGATCGGCGTCATGTTCCAGGACGGCGCGCTGTTCTCCGCGATGAGCGTCTACGACAACGTCGCCTTCCCGCTGCGCCAGCACACCGATCTGGACGAGGGCGAGATCCGCGATGTCGTGGAGGACCGCCTGGACTCCGTGGGCATGCTCTACGCGATCGACCGCATGCCGGGCGAGCTGTCCGGCGGGATGCGCAAGCGCGCCGGCCTGGCGCGGGCGCTGGTGCTCAACCCGAGCCTGATCCTGTGCGACGAGCCCGACTCCGGCCTGGACCCGGTCCGCACCGCGCTGCTTGGCGACGTGCTCGTCGAGCAGCACGCCGCCTACGGCGGGACGATGATCGTCGTCACCCACAACATCGCCCTGGCCAAGCGGATCGCCGACTACATGTGCGTGCTGTGGCGCGGCCAGCTGCTGGCCGCCGGCATGGCGCAGGAGCTCATCGCCTCCGAAGAGCCCTTCATCCAGCAGTTCCTCGCCGGGGCCTCCCAGGGCCCACTCGGCATGGACGCCTGAGCCGACCACCGCCGCGACCGCAGAACCGAGGGAGCACACCGACATGAGTTCATCCAGCAGCGCCGACGTCATCGTCGCGGGGGCGGGCCACAACGGCCTGATCGCCGCGGCCTACCTCGCGAAGGCAGGCCTGAAGGTGCAGGTGGTGGAGGCCCACTCGGCGCCGGGCGGGATGACGTCGACCTCGCCCGTGGACGAGATGCCCGGCTACAAGGTCAACGACGCGTCGATCCAGCCGTCGCTGTTCCGGACCACGACGATCATGAAGGACCTGCAGCTCGAGGAGCGGTACGGGCTGAAGATGAAGGTCATCGACCCGGTTCACCTGCAGCTGAACTACGACCACACCTCGCTCGCGCTGTGGCGCGACGCGCAGCGGACGGCGGACGAGCTGAAGTACTGGTCGAAGAAGGACGCCGCGGCGCTGATCGACCTGTACCGCGTGGTGCACGCGGCGGTCGACATCGGGGTGCCGGTGATGCAGACCAACCCCGTGCGGCCGGACATCTCCAAGATCTTCGCCGCGGCCCGGAAGACGCTGAAGCACCGCAGCGAGCTGCTGGCGCTCGGGCGCTGGATGCGGTGCACCGAGCTCGAGGCGCTGGAGGAGTCCTTTGAGAGCGACGCCATCAAGGCGATCGTGCTGATCGGCCTGCCGTTCATGGCCTACGACTCCGACTTCTCCGGCTGGTCGCTGATCTACCTGGGAATCATCACGAAGTATGGCGTGGCGATGTTCGAGGGGGGCACGGGCGAGCTGCCCAAGGCCCTGATCCGGCTCATCGAGGACCACGGCGGCAGCGTCCGCTGCAGCGCCGAGGTCGAGCAGCTCGTGATGACGGGCGACCGGGTCACGGGTGTGCGCCTCAAGGGCGGGGAGGAGCTGCACGCCCGCCGGGGCGTCCTCACCGCGTTCAGCCCGAAGAAGGTCCTGCGCGACCTGCTGCCCGCCGGGACGCTGCCGCCGAGGCTCGAGAACCGCGTCAACCACATCCCCACCCGGTCGCGGTCCTTCGCCGACCTGAAGCTCGACGTGCTGACCAAGGGCAAGATCTCGATGAGCAAGATCGAGAAGTGGCGCGGAGACGGGCTGGACTGCCGGCTGCCGGCCAACGGGTATCACACCTACGAGCAGACCAAGGCGGCCCAGGTCGCGATCAAGCGGGGCGAGCTGCCCGAGCACTACCCCGGCCTGATGCAGGTCGCCACCGCGCTGCCGTCCAACCGGGACTTCGCGCCCGAGAACTGCGACTCGGTGTGGTTCTGGTCCGGCCTCTCGCCGAACGATCCCCGCGAGGGCTG
>JAOPZU010000619.1 GCA_025963955.1 Solirubrobacterales bacterium | reverse complement strand
TTCTCCTGGTCCAGCGCGATCTGGATCGGCTCGACGATGCCGGAGAAGCCGTTGCGCGGGGCCGCGACGGCCGGGATCACGACCTCGGCGTCCTGGTCCATGAGGTACTGGACCATCTTCATCGCGTGACCGCGCTCCTCGACCGCCTGGGCGTAGAAGAACGCCGCGAGGCGGGGCAGCGTCTGCGTGTCGTAGTGCACCGCGACGGCCACGTACTGCTGACTGGCGGCGAACTCGTGCGCGACCTGCTCGTTCAGCGCATCGACGAACTCGGGGGCGGGCATGCCGGCAACTGTACCCGCCGTCCTGCGCACGGCGGCCCGCCGATCCGGCCCCGCCGCTTGCGGGCGGGGCGCGGCGGGTACGGTCTCCGTTCCATGGGCGACACCCTCACCGTCAAGAAGAAGTGCTGCAAGAGCGGCCCGCGGTGCAAGAAGTGCCCCGTCGTCTGGAAGCGCCTGGAGGCGGAAGGTCTCGCGGTCCGCCTCGACAAGCGCACCTACGAGCCGGCGAAGAAGATCCCGGGCAAGGCCTTCAAGGCCGCCCGGAAGTAGCCGCCCGCACAGCGCGCTCCCCCCCGGCGGCGAGGTCCGTGTCAGACCGGGCGCAGCGGGGTGCACGCGCACGCGGCACTAGGATTCGGCCGATGGCCACGTGTCTCGTCACCGGCGGTGCCGGTTTCCTGGGGTCGCACCTGTGCGACGAACTGCTCTCTCGTGGACACCGCGTGATCTGCGCGGACAACCTGGAGACCGGCTCGTTGCACAACATCGAGCACATCCGGGTCCCGGAGTTCGAGTTCCGTCAACTGGACATCGTCAACCCGTTCTACGTCGACGAGCCCGTCGACGTCGTCTACCACGCGGCCTCGCCGGCCTCACCGATCGACTACCTCCGTCTGCCGCTGCACACGCTGAAGGTCGGCTCGCACGGCACCCATCACGCGCTCGGCCTGGCGAAGAAGCACCGCGCCCGCTTCCTGCTCTTCTCGACGTCCGAGGTCTACGGCGACCCGAAGGTCCACCCGCATTCCTAGGACTACTGGGGTCACGTGAACCCGATCGGCCCGCGCGGCGTCTACGACGAGGCCAAGCGGTACGCCGAGGCGCTGACGATGGCCTACCACAACCAGCAGGGCGTGGACACCTCGATGATCCGCATCTTCAACACCTACGGGCCGCGCATGCGTCCGTTCGATGGCCGGGCGATCCCGACGTTCATGCGCCAGGCGCTGCAGGATCAGCCGATCACCGTCTTCGGCGACGGCAGCCAGACGCGGTCCTTCTGCTACGTCGACGACCTCATCCGGGGCATGATCCTGCTGGCGGAGTCGGGCAAGCACGAGCCGTGCAACATCGGCAATCCGGACGAGTTCACGCTGCTGGAGCTGGCCCAGGCGGTCATCGACGTCACCGGCTCCAAGAGCGAGATCGTCTTCGAGGTCCTGCCGACCGACGACCCGCAGCAGCGCCGGCCCGACATCACGCGCGCACAGGAGTGGCTCGGGTGGCAGCCGGAGGTCTCGTTGCGCGAGGGGCTGCAGAAGACCCTCGAGGGCTCCGGCCGCGAGGTCCTGATCGGGCGCAAGCAGTAGACGGAGTCCGCGGCGGACGGGCGGGCCGGGAGAGACGCATCGGACGCGCGCGATAGGGTTCGCGCCAGGCAGGGCAGGGTACCCGACCGGGTGACCCGCGTCAGCCTCGGTGCGATCTTGCCCGCCCTCTCGCCCACAAAACCGCAGACTTCCGCGGCCGGCGCTCGTTAGCTGTCCAGGCATGCCGTCGACACGTCAGACACCGGGCCTCGCGCCCGGCGAGGAAGGCAAGGGCCGCACCGCGCCCGAGCTCGTGCCTGCCGTCGACCGCCCCGCCCCCAGCCGCGACGTCCGCTCGCGCCGGCCGCCTGTCCTCGGCTTCCTGCTGAAGCTCGACACCGCTCGGCGCGGGGCCCGGATCGGCTCGCTGCTGGTCCTCGACTTCGTCGCGATCTTCGGCGCGATCCTGACCGCCCTGGTCCTCAAGGCCTACCTGCGCGACCACTGGAACTTCGATCGCTCGCTCGGGGAGGCCCGCCACTCGGTGGCCTTCGCCTACCTCGTGGCGGCGCTGTTGTTCGCCCGCAGCGGGCTGTACGCGGAGCGCGCGGCCCGGCCCGGGCTCACCCGCATCGTCGGCTCGCTCTTCCAGACGATGTTCGTCACCGTCATCTTCGCGCTGGTCCAGGGCGAGACGTTCTCGAGCTACTACATCTTCTACGGGACGCTGCTGTTCGCGGTGGCGTACGTGTCCGGGACGCGCTACGTCTACGAGCGGCTGACGGGCATGGCGCTGCGCGCGGCCGGCTACCAACGCCGGGCGGTCATCGTCGGGACGGGCAAGCACATCGAGGCGGTCGGCCACGCGCTGCAGGACGGGCCGCACCCGGCGATCAGCGTCGTCGGCTTCGTCTCGCTCGTCCCGCGGCCGGACAACGGCCTGCGGTCCCTCGGCCGGCTGGAGGACCTCGACGACATCATCGCCGCGCACCGGCTGGACGAGGTCATCATCGCCGACCCCGACTTCCCCCAGCGCGAAGCGGTCGACCTCGTCGCCCAGTGCCACCAGCGCGGGGTGCGGGTGCGGGTGGCGCCGTCGACGATGGAGATCCTCATCCACCGCGCGGAGTTCGTCCCGGGGCAGACCGTCCCGCTGTTCGAGCTCAAGCCCCCGGTCTTCGACGGCATCGACTTCGCGGTCAAGCGGATCTTCGACGTGACGGTCGCCTCGCTCCTGCTGCTGCTGCTGAGCCCGCTGCTGCTGGTCAGCGCGCTGCTCATCAAGCTCACCTCGCGCGGGCCGATCGTCTATCGCTCGATCCGCCCCGGCATCGGCGGCGTCCCGTTCGCCTGCCTGAAGTTCCGCACGATGTACCGCGACGCCGACCAGAAGCAGGCGGACCTGGAGTCGCTCAACGAGGCCTCGGGTGCGCTCTTCAAGATCAAGGACGACCCCCGGATGACGCCCTTCGGGCGCTTCCTGCGCAAGTTCTCCCTCGACGAGCTGCCGCAGCTGCTGAACGTCCTGAAGGGCGACATGTCGCTGGTCGGGCCACGACCGCTGCCCCAGCGCGACTTCGAGCGCCTGGAGGAGTGGCACAAGAAGCGCTACCTCGTGCTGCCCGGCATCACCGGGCTGTGGCAGGTCTCCGGGCGCAGCGACCTGGACTTCGACGACCTCGTCCGCCTGGACTTCCTGTACCTCGAGCGGTGGTCGGTCTTCCTCGACCTCACGATCCTCGTCAAGACGGTCCCGGCGGTCTTCACCCGCCGCGGCGCGTTCTGAGCCGCGGGCGGTAGCGCTCGTGTCCCGCCGGCTGCGCCGCTGGATCCTCCTCGCGCCCGTCGTGTTCGTCGTCCTGGCGACGCTCGGCGCGATCGCCGCCCACCACGACGCGCAGAAGGGCCCGGACGCGCAGCCGCTGCCGGGCCTCGGGCTCGGCCGGCTGGCCGCCGCGCGCGGCATCCTCCTGGGCACGGCGCTCGACGACGGCGCCCTGCAGCACGAGCCGGGCTACCGCCACGTCCTCGGGACCGAGTTCGACGCGATCACGCCGGAGAACGCGATGAAGTGGGACGCGGTCGAGCCCAAGCAGGGCGAGCTGCACTGGGACGCCGCGGACCGCGCGGTCGACTTCGCCGGCCGGCACCGGCTGAAGGTGCGGGGCCACACGCTGGTCTGGTACTCGCAGCTGCCGGGCTGGCTCGCGGACGGCGGCTTCAAGGCGCCCGCGCTGCGCCGGCTGATGACGGACCACATCACGACCGAGATGCGGCGTTACCGCGGCCGGGTGCGCACCTGGGACGTCGTGAACGAGGCGATGGCCGACGGCGGCGGCCTGCGCCCCGGCCTGTGGCTCGACACGCTGGGCCCGTCCTACATCGCCGAGGCCTTCGCCGCCGCGCGGAAGGCCGACCCGGACGCCCGCCTGGCGCTCAACGAGATCGGGGCGGACGGCAGCGGCCCGAAGGCCGACACGCTGCTGAAGGTCGTGCGTGAGCTCAAGCGGCGCGGGCTCATCGACGAGGTCGGCTTCCAGGCCCACTTCAATCTGAACGGGGTCCCGCCGTCGATGGCGCAGAACCTGCGCCGCTTCAGCGACCTCGGGGTCGACGTCGCCATCACCGAGGCCGACGTCAGCGTGAAGGACCCCGGGACGCCCGAGCAGCTGAAGGTGCAGGCCGAGGTCTACGGGGACCTCGTGCGGGTCTGCCGCAGCGTCCCCCGCTGCCGCGCGCTCACCGTCTGGGGCTTCACGGACCGCCACTCGTGGATCCCGTCCTCCTCCCCGGGCTACGGCAGCGCGACGCTGCTGGACGACGAGCTCAAGCCGAAGCCGGCCTACGCGGCCTTCCAGGCGGCGCTGCGGGCGCCGTAGCCGCGTCAGACCGTCGGCAGCGACGCGTGGTCGTCGAACGGACGGCGCACCACGAAGTCGGTCCGGGAGTAGATCGCCATCCGCGTCCCGAACACGTGGTAGACGGGGCGGTCGAGCGTCGGGGCCAGCTCGTTGACCACAGCGTAGACGCCGGGGTTGGAGCCGTAGTCGTCCCAGACGATCATGCCGCCGGGGGAGAGCATCTCCAGGGCGCGGGCGGTGTCGGAGTGGACGTACTCGTAGGTGTGGGCGCCGTCGATGTAGACCAGGTCGATCGTGCCGGCGTAGGGCGAGAAGTCGAAGCTCGCCGAGTCGCCCCAGAGCTGCTCGATGCGCGTCTCCTCCTGGGTGCCGTGGAACGCCTCCCCGGTGGCCTCGCCCGGCCGGAAGAAGACTTGGTCGTCCGAGCCCATGGCCAGCTCGGCGGCGTCCGCGGAGCGCTCGAGCGGGACGTCCAGCGTGTAGGCGCGCATGTCCGGGCAGTTGCGCACCACGGTCCACGTCGTGCGGCCGCGGTTGGTCCCGATCTCGAAGAACGTCCGGAAGCCGAGCCCCTGGGCCAGTGCCGCGATGAGCATCCGCTGGTGGTCGTCGAGGTAGCCGTCGACCTTCGCACTCATGACCAGCGGGATCTCGCGCTTCTCGATGTTCACCACACCCGGGGCGGCGAAGCGCTTGGCGATCGTCCACGCGTCACGGACCACGTGGTGGCGGAACTCCGCGCGGCGGGCCACCACCCCGCGCGCCACCCCCCGGAGGGTCGGCACGAGCAGCCCCCGGTTGCGGCCCATCGTCGTGCGCAGCTTCACGTCCCGCTCCCCAGTCGCAAGCGGGGGAGTCTAGACGTAGTGTTGCGCCCGTGAACGGACTCCGCACCGCGCTCTCGGGCGCCCTGATCGCCGCGGCGCTCGGCCTCGCCGCGCCCGCCGTCGCCC
>JAOPZU010000615.1 GCA_025963955.1 Solirubrobacterales bacterium | reverse complement strand
TGCGGCTACGCGATCCCAACGGTCTGCTCCCGCTCGAGGAGGACGGCGCGCAGCGCGGCGGCCGCGGCGCCCGGATCCTCGGCGTCGGTGATCGCCCGCACGACGGCCACCCGCCTGGCCCCCGCGTCGCGCACGGCCGCGAGCGTGGCGTCCTCGATTCCGCCGATCGCGAAGCAGGGGACGCTCGCGTGGGTCGCGGCGTGACGGACGAGGTCCAGCCCCACCGCCGGCCGCCCGGGCTTGGTCGGCGTCGCGTGCACGGGACCGACGCCGATGTAGTCGACGAGGCCGGCCGCGAACGCCGCGTCGGCGGCGTCGACCTGCGCCGGCGTGTGGGTCGACAGGCCGACGAGGCGGTCCGGCCCCACGAGGGCGCGGGCGTCCGCGACGGCCGTGTCGTCCTGCCCCACGTGCACGCCGTCCGCGTCGCAGGCCACGACGAGGTCCGGCCGGTCGTTCAGGACGAAGAGCGCGGCGGCCGCGGTCGCCGCGGCGCGGACCACCGCGGCCTCGCGCAGCAGCGTCGCGTCGTCGGCGCCGTCCTTGATGCGCAGCTGCACGACGTCCACACCCGCGGCCAGGGCCGCGCGCAGGCGGTCCGGGGCGATGGCCGGGGTGACGAGATACAGGCGGGCGGCCTGCAGGTGTGCGCGGCGATCCATCGTGTCCCAGTCTGGCAGGACCGTGCTCGGGGGCGCGCCAGGACGGTCTGGCTACGCTGGCCTCCTGAGCACCCCGAGCCCCTCGGCCCCACCCGACCCGCTCCCCGGCCGCTCGACCACCGACGTCCTGGTCGTCGGCGGCGGCCCCATCGGCCTCGCGATCGCCTGGCGCGCCCGGGCCCGAGGACTGACCGTGACGCTCTGCGAGCGCGGCGGCCTGCCGTCCTACCTGTCGGCGGCCCACGTCGCCGCCGGCATGCTGGCGCCCGTCGCCGAGGCGGACCCGCAGGAGCTCGCGCTGCTCGGGCTCGGTCTGGACAGCGCGGCGCGCTGGGCCGCCTTCGCCGGGGAGCTCGGTGAGGCCTCGGGCCTGGAGGTCGGCTACCGCGACTGCGGCACGCTCGTCGTCGCCCGGGACCGCGACGAGGCCGAGCACGTCGACCGCGAGATCCGCCTGCGCGAGCAGCTCGGCGTGCCCGTCGCCCGGCTGCTGCCGTCGGCCGCCCGCCGCCTGGAGCCCGCGCTGGCTCCGGCGATCCGCGCCGCGTTCCACGCCCCGGACGATCACGCCGTCGACCCGCGGACCGTCTGCGAGGCGCTGCTCATCGCCTGCGAGCTCGCCGGCGTGCACCTGCGCCCGGGCTGCGAGGTCGCGGCGGTGGACGGCGACGGCGTCCGCCTCGCGAGCGGCGAGCACGTCCCGGCCGGCCAGGTCGTCATCGCCGCCGGCGCCTGGGCCCCGCGTATCGAGGGCCTGCCGTGCCTGCCGGTGCGCCCGGTCAAGGGTCAGGTCCTGCGGCTCGCCGCTCGCGCCGGGGAGGGGCACCTGCTCGAGCACGTCGTGCGCTGGGACGGCGGCTACCTCGTCCCCCGCGGCGACGGCCGCGTCATCCTCGGCGCGACGATGGAGGATCGCGGCTACGACACGACGGTCACCGCGCTCGGGGTCTACGAGCTGCTGCGGGACGCGGGCGAGCTGGTCCCGGGGGTCCTCGAGCTCGACCTGGAGGCCGCCGTCGCCGGCCTGCGCCCGGCCACCCCGGACAACGCGCCGCTGCTCGGCGCGTGGGAGGGCGTGACGCTCGCCTGCGGCCATCACCGCAACGGCATCCTGCTCACGCCTGTCACCGCCGATCGCATCACGGCCCTGCTGCTCGGGGAGGACGCCGGCATCGACCCCGCCTTCGCGCCTGGCCGGTTCGCGAGGCAGCCCGCCTGATGATCACCGTGAACGGCACCGACCGCCCCGACGTGGCGCCCGGCACGACCGTCGACGGGCTGCTCGACCTGCTCGAGCTGCCGCACCGCGACCGCGGCGTCGCGGTGGCCGTCGACGCGGAGGTCGTCCCGCGGGCGTCGTGGGCTGACACCACGCTGCCCGACGGCGCGCAGGTCGAGGTCCTCGTGGCCGTCCAAGGAGGATGATCACCAGGCCATGGAGCCGCTGACCCAGACCGCCGACGACGCCCTCCACCTCGGAGGGCGGACGCTGCGCTCGCGGCTGCTCCTCGGGACGGGCGGCTTCGCGCGCCTGCAGGCCCTGGAGGACGCCGTCGGCGCGAGCGGCACCGAGCTCGTCACGGTCGCGCTGCGCCGGGTCGACGTGGAGGCCCGCGGGTCCCTCGTCGCGACGCTCGAGCGCTGCGGCGTGGAGGTCCTGCCGAACACCGCCGGGTGCTACACCGCTCGTGACGCCGTCCTCACCGCGAAGCTCGCCCGCGAGGCCTTCCAGACCGACCTCGTCAAGCTCGAGGTCATCGGGGACGAGCGCACGCTCCTGCCGGACGCCCCCGAGCTGCTGGACGCCGCGGAGCAGCTCGTCGCGGACGGCTTCACGGTGCTGCCGTACACGACGGACGACCCGGTCCTGGCCCGGCGCCTGGAGGACCTCGGCTGCGCGGCGGTCATGCCGCTCGGGTCCCCGATCGGCTCCGGGATGGGCATCCGCAACGCCTACAACATCGCCCTGATCGTGGAGAGCGCGAAGGTCCCGGTCGTGCTCGACGCGGGTGTCGGGACCGCGAGCGACGCAGCGCTGGCGATGGAGCTCGGCTGCGACGCCGTCCTCTGCGCGAGCGCGATCAGCCGCGCGCAGGACCCGGTCACGATGGCGCTGGCGATCCGGGCCGGGGTCGAGGGCGGCCGCCTGGCGCGCCTGGCCGGCCGGATCCCGCGGCGCCTGTACGCCGAGGCCTCCACGCCCGGGACCGGCCTGCCGGACTTCGGCGGCTGAGGAACGGCCCCGGCGCGTATGGTGGCCGTCGACCTCCCCGGCCCGGTCGCGGCCTTTCTCGCCGCCTACGACGCGCAGGACACGGGCGCCGTGCGCGCCTGCTGCGCGCCCGACGTCCACTACGAGGACCCGCTCACGCCCGCGCCGCTGGAGGGCGTGGACGCGCTGACCGACCACCTGCGCGCCGCGTGGGCGGCCTTCCCGGACGGTCGCCTGGAGCCGACGGGCGCGGTCCCCCGGACGGGCGCGGTGCTCGCGGCGCCGTGCAAGCTCGTGGCGACGCACCGCGGGCCGGTCGGCCCGCTGCCGGCGACGGGGCGCTTCCTCGTGGCGCACGCGCTGCTGTACGCCGAGCTCGACGCGGACGGAACGCGGCTGTGGCGGGTGCGCGCCTTCTACGACGCCTACGGCGCCGCGACGCAGCTCGGCGCGCTGCCGCGGCCGGGAACGGCCGGGCAGCGCGCGCTGATGGTCCTGCAGGGCTTCGGCGCGGCCCGCCGTCGCCTCTGAGGCCGCGTCCTACCGGACGATGATCGTCCCGTTCATGCCGGGGTGGATCGAGCACTCGTACGTGATGGTCCCGGCCTTGGTCGGCGTGTAGGAGTAGGTCCTGTGCTCGCCGAAGGTGTCCGACGAGAAGTCCGCGCCGCTGTCGGCCACCACGTTGTGCTCGATGGCCTCCTTGTTCGTCCAGGTGATCTTCTGACCGACCTTGACGGTGACCGAGGTCGGGTCGAACTGGATGTCCTTCATGCCGATGGCGACACCGCCGGAGGCCGCGGGGGCAGCGGCCGCGGGGGCGGCGGCCGCCGGGGTGCTG
>JAOPZU010000576.1 GCA_025963955.1 Solirubrobacterales bacterium | reverse complement strand
CTGCGCGCTCGCGGGAGCGCGTCGTGCTCGCCGCGACGCAGGGCGAGCACCATGCGGTGGGACTGCGCATGGCCGCCGACGTGCTGGAGGGCGCCGGCTACGACGTGCACCACCTGGGCGCGGACGTCCCGCTCGACGAGCTCCTCCAGGCGTGCCGCCGCCTCGCTCCCGCGGCCGTGGGGCTGTCCGTCACGATGCCGGCGAACGTCCCGACCCTGCTGTGGGAGATCGATGCGCTGGGTCGTCTCGATGCGCCCCCGGCCGTCTTCGCCGCCGGCCCTGCTCTGGGGCCGGCGATCCAGCAGGGCCTCGACGTCCCGCGCATCGACGGCGTCGAGGGGCTCGTCGCGATCGTCGAGGCGCTGCTGGCGCAGCCGGCCGGGCGCCGGGTGCTCCCGCCCGGGCTCACCGTCTGCGCTCCGGGCCCCGCTGCCTTCGCCGACACGGGCGTGGTGACGTCCGGGACCCGCGACGAGGCGTTCGCGCGGACCGCGCTCTCGGCCGCCGACGCAGCCCGCGACGCCGCCCGGCACGCCGCCGCGCTCGAGCACCTCGCCTTCCGGGACGCGCTCACCGGCCTCTGGAACCGTCGCGGCTACGACGACCACCACGGCCGCATCGCCCCTCCGGCCGGTCCGGGTGGGGCGGTCCTGATGCTGGACGTCGACCGCTTCAAGGACGTCAACGACAGCCGCGGCCATGCGGGCGGCGACGCGGTGCTCACCGCGCTCGCCACGACGATGCTGCGCAGCGTCAGGCCGGCGGACGTCGTCGCGCGTCTCGGCGGCGACGAGTTCGCGATCCTCCTACCCGGGACCGACGTTCCGGGAGGCCTCGCCGTCGCGCGCCGGATCCGCCAGGCCATCCGCGACGAGCTGACGGATCCCGCCGTGACCGTGAGCATCGGCGTCTCCCCCGTCGCGGGGTCGCAACGGCAGACCTCGCTGGCGGCCGACCGCGCGCTCTACGACGCCAAGGAGCAGGGGCGCGACCGCGTCGTGGTCGCGGGCCGGTGAACCCGTCCTGGTCCGCCCGCCCGGTCACACGAGGGCAAGAGCGGCGACCGCGCGATCGGCGGCCGGGCCCTCGTGCGTAGCTCCTCGCGGTCTACGCCGGTGTGTTCGCGCCCGCCGCCGCGTAGGCGACGAACCAGTCGAACGCCGCAGGGTTCGCGAGGGCGTCGCGGCTGACCACGGTCTCCGGGTCGCGTCCCATGAGCAGCTTCTTGACGGGGACCTCGAGGATCTTCCCGGTGAGGGTGCGGGGAATCTCGGCGACGGGCACGAGCTCGTCGGGGACGTGCCGGGGGGAGGCGTCCCTCCGGACGGCGGCGATGACCTTTCGCGTCAGCTCCTCGGAGGCGGTCATCGCCCCGTCGGCCAGCACGGCGAACAGCGTCATGCGCGAGTCGCGGTCGGCGTCCTGCGAGGGGACGTCGACGACCAGCGCGTCGGCGATCTCCTCGACCGACAGGATCGCCGCGTAGATCTCCGCCGTGCCCATGCGGATGCCGCCGCGGTTGATCGTGGAGTCCGAGCGGCCGTAGATGACGGCGGCGCCCGTCGGGGTGATCCGCAACCAGTCACCGTGGCGCCAGACGCCGGGGTAGGTGTCGAAGTAGGAGTCGCGGTAGCGCTCGTCGTCCGGGTCGTTCCAGAACTTCACCGGCATCGACGGCATGGGCTTGGTGACGACGAGCTCGCCGACTTCGTCGTGGAGCTCGTTCCCGTCGTCGTCCCAGGCCGCGACAGCGACGCCGAGGCAGCGCGCCTGGAGCTCACCGGCCCGCACGGGCAGGACGTCGGCGCCTCCGACGAAGGCGCTCGCGATGTCGGTCCCGCCGGAGGTCGAGAACAGCCAGGTGTCCTTGCCGACGTGGGCGTAGATCCAGCGGAAGCCGTCCGGGGACAGCGGGGACCCGGTCGACCCGACCGCCCGGACGCGCGAGAGGTCGCGGGTCTTCCCGGGCTCCAAGCCGGCCTTCAGGCAGCCGTGGATGTAGGCCGCACCGGTGCCGAAGACGGTGACTCCGGCCTCCTCGATCAGGTCCCAGACCACGCCGAGGTCGGGGTGGCCGACGCTGCCCTCGTAGAGGACGATCGAGGCGTCGCTGAGCAGGACGCCGACGAGCAGGTTCCACATCACCCAGCCGGTGGTCGTGGTCCACAGCACGCGGTCCTCCGGACCGACGGCCTGGCCCAGGCGCCAGACCTTGAGGTGCTCGAGGAGGATGCCGCCATGGCCGTGGACGATCGCCTTCGGCAGGCCGGTCGTGCCGGAGCTGTACAGGATCCAGAGCGGATGGTCGAAGGGGACGCGCGCGAACGTGAGCGGCTCGTCGGTCGGCGGGAAGACGGCGTCCCAGTCGCCGCCGATCCCGAGGTAGGGGAGGCGGACGGTCGCCTTCAAAGTCGGCAGGGCGGCGGCGATCTCGTCGACGGTCCCGGTGCGGTCGAAGGGCTTGCCGTTGTAGCGGTAGCCGTCGCACGCGAGCAGGACGGTCGGCTCGACCTGCGCGAAGCGGTCGATCACGGTGCGCGTGCCGAAGTCGGGCGAGCAGCACGACCAGATCGCGCCGAGCGAGGCGGTCGCGAGGAACGCGGCGATCGTCTGCGGGACGTTCGGCAGGTAGCCGACGACGCGGTCTCCGCGGGTGACGCCGATGGCCGCCAGGCCCGCTCGGATCCGCGCGGTCTCCGTTTCGAGCCGACCCCACGTCCAGTGCTCCAGCTCCCGGCCCTCCGCGCCGAACCGGATCGCCACGGCCTCCGGGTCGACGGCGCGGAAGACGTGCTCGGGCATCGACAGCAGCACGTCGGGGAACCACCGCGCCCCGGGCATCGAGCCGTCGGCGAGCGCGATCGACGGGTCGCCGTCGGCCTGGACGTCGAAGCGGTCCCACAGCGTTCGCCAGAACCGCCCGACGTCGTCGACCGACCACTGCCACAGCTCGTCGTAGGTCGCGACGCCGACGTCGCGCATCAGGGCCGTCGTCGGCGACGCATCGATCGCCGCCGCGGTCGGCGACCACAGGACGTCATCGGCCGCGGAACCGGGCGGCGACCCTGCGGCCATGTCAGTAGCTCCGGGGGAGGCCGAGGACGTGCTCGGCCATGTAGTTGAGGACCATCTCCTGCGGAAGCGGCGCGAGCTTGAGCAAGCGCGCTTCCTTGTAGTACCGCTCCACGTGGTACTCCCG
>JAOPZU010000563.1 GCA_025963955.1 Solirubrobacterales bacterium | reverse complement strand
GAGCACCTGCTCGCGCTCGGGCACCGCCGGATCGCGCACCTGCGCGCGGACGTCTCGACCCCGACCTTCGCCGCCCGCGCGGGCGCCTGGGCCCGCGCACTGCGCGGCGCGGGCGTGGAGCCGGACGAGACGCTGATCGCCCGGACCGCCTTCTCGCACGTCGCGGCCCGCGCCTCCTCCCGCGAGCTGCTGGCCCGCGAACCGCGCGCGACCGCCGTCCTCTGCGACGACGACCTCCTCGCGGGCGGCTTCCTGCTCGCCGCCCGGGAGGCGGGCGTGCGCGTCCCGGAGGACGTCTCGGTCGTCGGCTTCGACGACATGCCGCTGGCCGAGCTGCTGCACCCGCCGCTCACCACGGTCGCCTTCGACGTGGCGCTCTTCGGCGCGCGCTCCTTCCAGGTCCTGCTCCAGCACATCCGCGGCGAGGCCGACGCGCCGCGCAGCACGTGGCTGCCGACCCGGCTGGTCGTCCGCGGGTCGACGGCGCCGCCCCCGGACTGACGCCCGCCCTCAGCGCACCGCGTCCCGCCGCGTGGTCGCCGCGACCGCGCCGATGACCTCGCGCCACCACGCCCCCTCCGCGTGGTTGGCCACCCGCAGCAGCCGGCGCTGCGCCCCGGCCGTGATCGCCTGCGGGCGGCCGACCATCACGATCGGCCCGGTGACCGCGTAGCGGCCGTCCTCGAGCTCCACGAGCGCGCCGGACACACCGTCGCGTCGCGTGCGCAGCTGGGTCACGACGCTCAGGCCGTTGACCGCCGTGGGCCGCGCGGGATCCCCGTCCTCCTCCTGCCACGGCCGGGTGGAGGACACCGACGGCAGCGACCGCCACGCGCGGGCGGGCCGCGGCTCCGGGCCCAACGGGCCGGAGCGCCAGCGGTCCAGCAGGTCCGAGAACTCGATGGCCACCTCCTGGCGGACCAGGACGTGGAGCCGGTCGCCCGCGGCGATCTCGCTCGAGCCGCGCGGCGGGATCGCCTGCTCGCCGCGGACGATGACGTTCAGCAGCGCGTCGCGGGGCAGCTGCAGGTCGCGCACGCGGACGCCGACCGCCGCGTCGTCCGGCCGGACCTCGTACTCCACGACCTCGGCGCCGAGCCGGCGGATCGCGCCGGCGTTGGTGAGCGGTGTCGGGACGGCCTTCACGTTCGTCGTCACCCCGAGTCGCTTGGCGAACCACTCGAAGCTCATCCCCTGCAGCACGGTGGAGACGATGACGGCGAAGAAGACGATGTTGAAGAAGCGCTCGCTGTCGGGCACGCCCGCCAGAACCGGGAAGGTCGCCAGGACGACGGGCACCGCGCCGCGCAGCCCGGCCCAGCCGAGGACGAGCTGCTCGCGCACCTCGAAGCCCTGGAACATCGTCGCCACGAACACCGACAGCGGCCGGGCGACGACGACGGCGGCGACCGCGAGGACCGTGCCCTCCACGGCGATGTCCCCGAACTCGCTCGGGAAGACGAGCAGGCCGAGCGTGAAGAACATCGCCAGCTGCGCGACCCACGCGAGCCCCTCGTGGAAGGTGACGATCGTGCGCTTGGCCGGCAGGTCGGTCGACCCGATCGCCAGGCCCGCGAGGTAGACCGCGAGGAAGCCGGAGCCGTGGATCACGTCTGCGGACCCGAAAGCCAGGGTGCAGACCGCGATCGACGCCACGGGGTAGAGCCCGGCCGAGCTGAGCCGCACCCGCGCGAGCGCCAGGACCGCGAGCCGCCCGACGAGCAGACCGACGACCGCGCCGATGGCCATCTCCTCGGCCATGGCGAGCAGCATGTCCGCCAGGCCGTAGTCCGGCTTCTGGATCCAGTCCACGAAGCCGACGACGAGCAGCACGGCGACGGGGTCGTTGAAGCCGGCCTCGCCCTCGAGCGAGCGCGCCAGCCGCCGCCGCAGGGTGGACCCGCGCAGCAGCGAGAAGATGGCGGCGCCGTCGGTGCAGGAGACGATCGAGCCGAGCAGCATGCCCTCGAGGATCGACAGGTCGAAGAGCCACGCGGCGATCAGCCCCCCGATCACCGCCGTGAGGGCGGTCCCGACGGTCGCCAGCGCGAGCGACGGCTTCAGGACCGGACGGATCTCCCCCCAGCCCGCGGCCAGCCCGCCCTCGAAGAGGATCAGGACGAGGGCGATGATGCCGATGCGCTGGGTCAGCTCGTAGTCGCTGAAGGAGATGAACGCGAGGCCGTCGCTGCCGAGCAGCATCCCCAGGCCGAGGAACAGCAGCAGGCCCGGCACGCGGATGCGCGAGGCGAGGACGGCAGCCGCGATGCCGGCGGCCAGGAGGGCACCCGTGATGAGGAGCAGCTCGCCGTCGCTCACGCGGGCACCACCGTCGCCGGGCCGCCGGTGACCGCGAGCGGCGACGCGTGCGGGTAGAGGCCCGCGATGAGCCCGGCCAGCAGCTGGAAGTCGCGCGGGTTGTCGGTGGCGAGCGTGCGGCCGTGGACCCAGGCGCAGGCGGCGATCTGCTCGTCCAGCCGCCAGCCGGCCCGCGTCCGGCCGCGGGCGTGGCCCGCTTCGGGCGGGGCCGCCGGGTGCAGGGCCCGCAGCCGGCCGGCGACGATCGCGGCCTCGCGGTCGAGCGGCAGCACCTCCACGTGCTCGCCGCAGATGAGCCCGACGAACCAGGACAGCGCGCCCTGCAGCCCGGGGCGACCGGCCGCGACCCCGGCCTGCAGGCCCTGGACGATCTCCATCACGGTCGGCTCGGCGATGGCGACGGGCGCGCCCGCGGCGGCCTGCCGGACGAGCTCGTCCTCGAGCGCGCCGCCAGGCGACAGGCGGGCCACCAGCGTGGTGTCCCAGACGGGCATCAGCCGGGGTGCCGTCCGCCGAGCATGGCGGCCTGCAGGGTGGCGGCGTCCGCGGCCTCGCCAGGGCCCGCGGCGGCTCCCCGCGCGACCGCGGTGCGGCGCTCGG
>JAOPZU010000549.1 GCA_025963955.1 Solirubrobacterales bacterium | reverse complement strand
TCCGTCACCGACGTCCCGCTTCCGGCGGACCCGCCCATCGACTGCTTCTACGTCTACCCCACCGTCAGCGAGCAGCTCGGCGTCAACGCGGACAAGACGAAGGCACCGGAGCTCACCGCGATCGCGCGCTACCAGGCGGCGCGCTACTCGCAGGAGTGCCGCGTCTTCGCGCCCGTCTACCGCCAGCTGACGCTCGCGTCGATCTACACCGGGTCCGTGGCGGCCCGTGCGGCCGGCCGGAAGATCGCCTACGCCGACGTGCGCGAGGCGTTCCTGGAGTACCTCGCGAAGGACAACGGCGGGCGCGGGATCGTGCTCATCGGCCACTCGCAGGGGACGGGCATGCTGCGGCAGCTCATGCGGCAGGAGGTCGACCCGCGGCCCGATGTCCGGCGGCGGCTGGTCTCGGCGATCCTGCTCGGCGGCAATGTCCTGGTGCGCAAGGGGCAGCGCGTCGGCGGGGACTTCGCACAGCTCCCGGCCTGCTCCGCGCCCACGCAGCACGGCTGCGTCATCGCGTGGTCCACGTTCTCCGACGCTCCGCCGGACAACGCACGCTTCGGCAAGGCGCCCGCGACGGACACCACCGGTGCCGGCCTGCCGGCAGGGCCGGACTACGAGGTCCTGTGCACGAACCCCGCCTCGCTCGGGGCGAACGACCGCGCGCCGCTGAGCACGCTCATCCGCACCGAGCCCTACCCCGGCGTCATCGGCGTCGGCCTGACGACGACCTACGGCGGTCCGCCCCCCACGGCGCCGACGCCGTGGCTGCAGCCCGCCGAGCGGTACACCGGCCGCTGCGAGAGCGTGAACGGCGCGAACGTCCTGCTGCTGCAGCCCGTCGGCGACGCGCGGCACCTGAACGTCTTCCCCACGCCGGACTGGGGCGTCCACCTCACGGACGCGAACATCGCGCTCGGGCAGCTCGTGGACACCGTGCACACGCAGGCGGCGGCGTACCTGGCGGACACGGCGAGGGCCGCGGTCCCCCGCCGCCGCGCGCCGCGCCTGAAGCTCAGCCTCACCTACCCGCACGGGCGCGCGGGCGTCACCGCCTGCACCCGCGGTGCGGTGGGCGTCGCGCTCGTCGGCCCCGACCGCCCGCTCGTGCGCCGCGTGGACTTCCGCCCGGCCGGCCACCGCCTGGTTCGCGACACCCGCGCCCCGTTCCGGGCGAGGATCGACCGGGCCCGCCTGCGCCCCGGTCGCCTCGCGCAGATCAGCGTCCTCGCGCGCCTGCGGGACGGCCGGACCGCGCGGCTGTCGCGGACGCTGCAGGTCTGTCGCTAGGAGCACGGGCTGCTCTGGATGCTGCGCGGAGGATCGTCCCTCTCCTGGATGGACAATCCTCCGCCGCGTCCACCGGAGGACCCCGAGGTCAAGTCTCAGACGGCGGCCCGCCAACCCCCAGCTTGCCCCGCCGCCATCCCGCGCCTGTCTCCGTCAGTATCCGACCCTCCGGAGAGGTGGCAGAGCGGTTGAATGCACCGGTCTTGAAAACCGGAGGGCCCGTCAGGGTCTCGCGGGTTCGAATCCCGCCCTCTCCGCTGCCGCCCTCCCGATGAGTTCCAGGCCCCGTCCGCGTCCTACCGGTCGACCGCCCGCCCCGCTTCAGGAGGAACGCCGATGTCGAAGGTGATCTACGAGATGTCCGTCTCGACCGACGGCTACATCGCCGGCCCGGACGGCGCCTTCGACTGGGCGCGCCCCGACGAGGAGCTGCACCGCTTCCACAACGAGCAGGTGCGCCCGCTCGGCGGACATCTGCTCGGGCGCCGCCTCTACGAGACCATGACCTACTGGGAGACGGCGGGTGAGGATCCGTCGGAGATCGCGCGTGACTTCGCGCAGATCTGGCAGGCGCTGCCGAAGGTCGTGTTCTCGCGGACGCTCGACGCGGTCACCGGGACGAACACGACGCTCGCGCGCGGCGAGCTGCGCGCGGAGCTCGCCGCGCTCCGGGAGGCCGTCAACGGCGACGTGGCGGTCGGCGGGGCCACGCTTGCGGCGGAGGCCTCCCGGCTCGGGCTCATCGACGAGTACCGGCTCTTCGTCCACCCGGTGGCGGTGGGCGGGGGCCGGCCGTTCTTCCCGGCCGGCCACCGCGTCGACCTCGACCTGGTCGAGTCACGGACGTTCGGTTCGCGCGTCACCTACCTGAGGTACCGCGCGGCCGGGCGGTGACGCCGCCCGGCCCCTCCCTCAGCCGTGCAGCCGCACCGGCAGGTGCTTGAGCTGGCTGGAGAACTGCGACACGACCCAGGTGGGCTCGCCGGCCAGGCTCATGCGCGGGAACCGTCGCACGGTCTCCTCGACGAGGATCTTGAGCTCCAGGCGCGCCAGGGCGGTGCCGAGGCAGAAGTGCCGGCCGCCCGCGCCGAACGCCTGGTGCTCCGGGTTGCGCCGGACGTCGAAGGTGTCCGGGTCCTCGTACCGCTCCTCGTCGCGGTTGGAGGACGGGTACCACAGCGCGATCTTGTCGCCCGCCTTGATCGGGCAGCCGCCGAGCTCGGTGTCCTTCGTGGCGGTGCGGCGGAAGTGCGCGAAGGCCGGGAACATCCGCAGCGCCTCCTCGACCGCGCCGGGGACGAGCGACGGGTCCTCGACGAGCAGCTCGCGCTGCTCGGGGTTCTCCATGAGCGCGCGCATCGTGCTCGTGTACGTCGCCTTCGTCGAGTCGTTGCCCGCCGCCATCAGCAGGACGAAGCCGGCGAAGATCTCGTAGTCGGTGAGCGTGTCCCCGTCGATGTCGGCGAAGACCAGCGTGCTGACCATGTCGTCGGTGGGGTTGGCGCGGCGATCGCTGATGAGCGCCATGCACTTGTCGAGCATGGGCGGCAGGTGCTCGATCACGAGCTGCTCGATGCCGCCCGGGTTGATCACGGGATCGCCGAAGCCCAGCAGCTTGTTGATCGCGTCCGCCCACGGCTTGTCGTCCTCGGGGTCCAGGCCCATGAAGCTGCCGATCACGCGGGCGACGACGGGCTGGGCGACGTCGAGCACGAGGTCGATCTCCTCGCGGCCCTCCAGCCCGTCCATGACGCCGGCCGTGATCTCGCGGATCGCCGCCTCGTGCTGGGCGATCGCCTTCGGGGTGAACGCCCGCTGGAACAGCGCCTTGATGCGGTCGTGCATCGGCGGGTCCATCCCGATGAACATGCCCTTCAGCAGGTCCATGGGCACGCCGTGATCGGTGATGAGGAAGTTCGACGCGGACGAGTAGGTCTGCCAGTCGCGGCTGACCGTGTGCACGTCCTCCGCGCGGGTCACCGACCAGAAGCCGGCGTCCTCCGGCGTCTGGCTGATGCCGCTGCTCCAGTGCACGGGGCACCTCTGGCGCAGCTCGCGGAAGACCTCGTGCGGCGGGCCTTCCGCCCACAGCTCGTTGTCGGCGACCCGCAGCGCCTGGAGATCCATCGCCTCAGAAGTTGACATGGTGTCAAGGTAGCGGGCGACTTGACACAGTGTCAAGTCAGGACGCCGCGAGCAGCTCCTCGAGGCGGTCGAGGGTCCGATCGACCCGGACGTCGAGCCAGGTGTCGAGCTGCGCGCCGACGGGCTTCAGCACGAGCCCGCCGACCTGCGCCTCGATCGCGACGCGGCTGCCGCCCGGCCGCGCGGAGATGCGGAAGTCGACGCGCATGCTCGTCCGCTTGGAGCCTTTGCCCTTCAGGACGACGCGCTCCGGGAGCTGCAGTTCCACGACCTCCCAGGTGACGTCCGCGGGGACGCCGAGGACGCGGACCTTGTGCTTGAAGCCCACGCCGACGGCGGCGCGAGTCGGGACGTCCCCGATCCAGCCCTTGTGCAGCGCGAACCACTCGGGCCAGCGCGCCAGGTCGGTCACGAGGGCGGCGACCTGCTCCGGCGTGCCGGGCACGTCCCGCTCAAGGGTGATGTCGGACATGCGGCCGACGATATATCTAGGCGCTGCGGCGGGCCGCGTTCTCGCGCAGCTGCGCGCGGATCCCCTCCCGCAGCGCGAGTCCGACGCAGACCAGCGCGACCAGCGTGCCGACGGCGAACATCGGCTTGAAGACGAGCCCGAGAAGGCTGCCGAGGACGACCGCGATCAGCGCGCGGATGATCCACCCGCGGCCCGCCCGGCGCTGCGCGGCGAGCTCGTCCTCGAGCTTCTGCGCCGCCGCCTCCTGGGACTGCCGCTGCCGGTTGCGCTGTCGGGCCACCCCACCAGTCTGCCAGCGACTGATCCGGCGCGCCCGCGCTCCCGGATACCCCTTGTGCTCAACTCCGTCCTGGACCGCGCGCTCGACCTCACGGTCGCCCCCGGCTACACCCGCGTCGGCTACGAGCTGCGGCGACGCGGCTGGCCCGGCCGCGGGGCCGACCTGCCGCAGATGGAGGGCCGCGTCGTGCTCGTCACCGGCGCGAGCGGGGGCATCGGGCGCGCGGCCGCCGAGCGCTTCGCCGCCCTTGGCGCCCGCGTCCTGCTGCTCGGCCGCAGCGCGGAGCGGGCCGAGGCCGCCCGCGCGGCCATCGTCGCCGCCACGGGCAACGCGGACGTCGCCGTCGTCCTGGCGGACCTCGGCGACCTGGACTCCGTCCGCGCGGCGGTGCGCACCGTCCTGGCGCAGGAGCGCGCGCTGCACGTGCTCGTCAACAACGCCGGGGTCATGGCGCCCACCCGTGAGCGCTCGCCCGACGGGTTCGAGCTGACCTTCGCCACGAACGTCCTGGGGACCTACGTGCTCACGGAGGGACTGCGGGAGCTGCTCGTCCACAGCGCGCCGGCCCGCATCATCACCGTCTCCTCCGGCGGCATGTACGGGCAGAAGCTGCGCCTCGACGACCTGCAGTCCGAGCAGGAGGCGTACGCGCCCGTCGCCGTCTACGCGCGCACCAAGCGCGCGCAGGTCGTCCTGACGCAGGCGTGGGGCGCGGCGCTGGCCGCTACAGGCGTCGTCGCGCACGCGATGCACCCCGGCTGGGCGGACACCCCCGGCGTGGAGACGTCGCTGCCGCGCTTCCACCGTCTGCTCGGACCCGCGCTGCGGACCCCGGAGCAGGGGGCGGACACAATCGTGTGGCTCGGCGCGGCGGCCGAGCCGGCGCGGAGCACCGGCGTCTTCTGGCACGACCGGACGCCGCGGCCGGTCCACCTGCTGCCGAGCACCCGCGGCGGCGCGGACGACGGCGAGCGCCTCGTCGCCGCCCTCGACGCCCTCAGCGCCTGAGGCGGCGGCTCAGCGCACGCCGATGAGGTCCACGACGAAGACGAGCGTCTCGTCGGGACCGATGGCGCCCGGGGCGCCGCGCTTGCCGTAGGCCATCATCGGCGGGATGGTGATGCGGCGGCGGCCGCCGACCTTCATCCCGGCCACGCCCTTGTCCCAGCCCTCGATGACCTGCCCCTTGCCGAGGCCGAACTTGAAGGTGTCGCCGCGGTCCCAGGAGGCGTCGAACTGCTTGCCGTCGCTCCAGGCGTGGCCGACGTAGTGCACCTCGACCGTGTGACCGGCCGCGGCCTCCTCGCCCTCACCCACGACGAGATCGTCGAGCTCGAGCTGGTAGGACGGGTCCTGGCCGACGGGGATCTCGACGACGGGCTTCTCGTTCTCGGGCATGGCCAGAGGCTACCGTCCCGGCATGTCCTCCCCCACCCTCACCGGCGGCTGCGGCTGCGGGGCGGTCCGCTTCGCGATCGATGCGCCCCTCGTCGCCGCCGCCTACTGCCACTGCACCCGCTGCCAGCACCGCACGGGGACCGCCGCCCAGGCCTCCGGCCGGCTGGCGCCGGGCTCGCTGCGGCTGCTCTCGGGGGCCGAGGACGTCGGGCGCTGGGACGCCGGCAGCGGACTCGTCAAGGACTTCTGCCGCCGTTGCGGGTCGGCCGTCTTCGCTGAGGACCGCGACAGCGGGGAGATCCTCGTCGTGCGCCTGGGCGCGATCGACGGCGACCCGGGCGTGCGCCCGCAGGCGCGCCAGTTCGTCGCCGACGCCGCCGCCTGGGAGCCGATCCCGGACGACGGCCTCCCGCGGCACGACGGGCGCCTGCCCGCCTAGAAGGTGAAGGCCGCCTGCAGCTGCCGGATCATCAGCGAGGAGAGCAGCTTGGCGCCCTCGTCGTTGAGGTGGATGCCGTCGGCCTGGCGGACGATCTTCTTGGTGCCGCCCACGTCCATGGCGTCGCGGTACCTCCCACCCGGCGTGAAGGTCGGGATCGTGTCGAAGACCGTGACCTGCTTGCGGTAGGGCTGCGCGGCGACCTCGATCGCCGCGTTGACGACCTTGGCGATCCTCTGCCGACCTGCGGTGCGCTGCCCGGGGATCGTCAGCCAGTAGACGTGCGTGCCGCTCGCCCGGTAGGTGTTCATCATCTGGCGCGCGCGGTTGGCGTAGATCGCCGCCCACTCCGGGCCGCAGCACGCGACGTCCTTGCCCGCGGCGTTCTTCATCGGGAAGCCCTCATTGGCGCCCATGAACATGATCACCGCGTCCGGCTTGTCCTTCTTCTTCTGGGTCACCGACAGGCGGCCCCAGTCGACGAGATCCGTCTTGGAGAT
>JAOPZU010000532.1 GCA_025963955.1 Solirubrobacterales bacterium | reverse complement strand
CGGAGGTCGGCCCGGCCACCGACACGCGACGCACGTGGTAGCCGAGATCGAACCCGTGATCGTCGACCCAGACCGGGTTCAGGACGCCCGGGGCCGGCGCCTGCAACCGCTTGCGGTACTTCGGGATCAGGTGCAGGCGTGAGGACACGCGCTCCAGCAGCACGTCGTGCTGGAAGGCCCGGCCGCCCTCGAAGACCATCAGCCCGCCGATGGCCATGGTAATCGGGCCCTGCTCGGCGCTGAGGGAGGACCGGTCGGCCGCGCTGAGTTCCTGAGCCATCGCGCTCAGCCTACCCGCGGGGCCGGGCGCGGGCCCCGCGCCGGATCAGGACGCGAAGCGGCGGCGCGGGACCTCGTCCTCCGCCGCCGGGGTCCGCCGGGCCAGCGTCAGGGCGAAGCGCTCCTGCGGGTCCGTCAGCAGCTCGACGAGCTCCAGGCCCGCCGCCGCCAGGTCGGCCTCCAGGCGCTGCGGGGTGAACTTCGCGCTGATCTCCGTGCGGATCTCCTCGCGGGCTTCGAAGGTGACCTCCAGGCCCAGGCCGCGGATCGGGACGACCATCCGGCGCTGCGCCCGCAGCCGCATCTCGATCCACTCGTGCTCCCGATCGAAGAACGCGACGTGGTCGAAGGCCTCCGGATCGAAGTCGGCGTCGAGCTCGCGGTTGAGCACGGTCAGCACATTGCGGTTGAACGCCGCGGTGACGCCGGCGCTGTCGTCGTAGGCGGCCTCCAGGACGGCGGGGTCCTTCACGAGGTCGGTGCCGAGGAGCAGATGGTCGCCGTCGCCGAGCAGGTCCGCCATCGCGCGCAGGAAGCCGCGGCGCGAGCCCGGCGTGAAGTTGCCGATCGTGCCACCCAGGAAGGCGACGATCCGCGGCTCACCGGGGACCGGGTCCGGGACGTGCTGCAGGTGGCGCTCGAAGTCGCCGACGATGCCGTGCACCTCCAGGCCCTCGTACTCGTCCAGGAGGGTTCTCGCGACCTCGCGGACCATCGTCTCGGTGACGTCGAAGGGGACGTAGCGGGCGAGCGTCCCGGCGTCCGCGAGCGCGCTCAGCAGCACGCGTGTCTTCGCGGCGGTCCCCGAGCCCAGCTCCACCAGCTCGACCGCGCCGGTCAGCTGCGCGATGTCGGCGGAGCGCAGCTGCAGGATCTCCCGCTCTGCCCGCGTCGGGTAGTACTCCGGCAGATCGCAGATCCGGTCGAAGAGCTCGGCGCCGTGGGCGTCGTAGAAGTGCTTCGGCGGGAGCTCCTTGAAGGGCCGCGTCAGCCCGTCGAGGACGTCGTCCGCGAGCGAGCTGCCGGCTTCCTCCTCGAGGTAGGACCGGACGGTCATGCGGTCGAGGGAGAGGATGGGCTCCACGGGTCAGCTCCTGGCTTCGGGATGAGAGGGGACGGCGTCGGCCGCAAGGCGGACGCCGGAGAAGATCTGGCTGCGCTGGGGGAGGTCCCAGTTGCGGAAGGTGGTGGTGGCGACGCGGGGGGCGGTCGCCCACGCTCCGCCGCGCAGGACGCGATAGCCGCGGCGGAAGAACGGCTCGGAGTACTCGGGGTACGGGTGGGCGGCGAACCCGGGATAGGCGTCGAACTCCGTCGAGCACCACTCCCAGACCTGCCCGACGTGCTGCATCGGTGTCGGCGCGGTCCCCTGGGTCCAGGTCGCCGCCCTCTCCCACTCCGCCTCGGTCGGGAGGCGCGCTCCGAGGGAGCGGGCGAAGGCGTCGGCCTCGAACCAGGAGATGTGGCAGACCGCGTGTCCGGGCGCTGCGTGCGCCCGCGCGGCTGCCACGGTGGCGTGCCCGTTGATGTCCTGGTCCTCCTTCCACGCCCAGCCCTCGTCCGACCACCACTCGCGACGAACGTACCCGCCGCCCTCGGCGAAGGTCAGCCAGCTGGCGTTCGTCACCGGCCGGCGCGCGATCCGGAAGGCCGGCACCTCGACGGCGTGCTGCGGCCGCTCGTTGTCGTAGGCGAAGACGCCGTCGGCCGCCCCGAGCGCGAAGCGGCCACCGGGCACGTCGAGCCAGCCCCCGGTGGCGTCGGCCGCGGCGCCGTCGAGGGCGAGGGTCCGGAGCGACGGCTCCCCGGCGGGCAGCAGGCCGGCGACCTCCATCGCCTGACGCATGGTCTCGGTGTGCTGCAGCTCGTGCCGGAGGACCATCTCGTGCAGTACGGGGTCCACGCCCTGACGGTCCATCACCTCGAGCGTCCGGACCCGGACCTCCTCCAGATACGCGAGCGCGTCGGCGTGGCCGAGGAGGTCGAGGTCCCCGCGCACGGCGCGCGGCGTCTCGAAGGCGTCGTAGAGGGCGGCGAGCTCCGCGTGGAGCAGCTCCCGGCCTCCGTGGCGGTGCACGAGCCAGAGGTCCTCGTAGGCCGCGATGTGGCCGAGGTCCCACACGAGCGGGCTCAGGATCGGGTCGATCTGGCGCTCGAGATCCGCGGACGGCAGGTGGGCGACGAGCGCGAGCGTCCGCACGCGCGCGGCGGAGAGGTCCGCGGCCATCGTCACGGGGCTGACGGCGCTTGAGGGGATCGAGGAGAGCGGCATGGCCGGGCTGGCTGCTGACGTGCCCGCTGGGGCACGCGGCGAATCATGGCGTCCTTGGAGGCTAGGGGGATGACGAGCTGCTGAACGCCACGTTCGCTGCGCGGCCTTCGCGCCCGCTCACGCCAGCGGCGCCTGCTCCTCGTCCCGGATGACGTGCATGACGGCGTTGATGAGCGCGAGGTGCGTGAAGGCCTGGGGGAAGTTGCCCAGGTGGCGGCCGGTGGCGGCGTCGAGCTCCTCGGCGTAGAGCTCGAGCGCGGAGCCCAGGGACAGCAGGCGCTCGCAGAGCTGGCGCCCGCGCTTGCGCTCCCCGATCTCCAGCAGCGCGCTCACGAGCCAGAAGGAGCAGATGAGGAACGAGCCCTCCTCGCCGGACAGGCCGTCGTCCGTCTCCTCTACGCGGTAGCGCAGGACGAGCCCGTTGTCCGACAGCTCGTCCGCGATCGCGATGACCGTGGCCTTCACGCGCGGGTCGTCGTGGGGGAGGAAGCGGACGAGCGGGATCAGCAGGTTCGACGCGTCGAGTGCGTCCGTGTCGTAGTGCTGGACGAAGACGCCGCGCTCGTCCACGCCCTTCTCGCAGATCTCGGCGTGGATCTCGTTGGCGATCTCGCGCCACTCGTCGGCCAGCGCCATCTTCCCGCGGCGGGCCGCCAGACGGGCGCCGCGGTCGAGGGCGACCCAGCACATGAGCTTGGAGGAGGTGTAGTGCTTCGGCTCCCCGCGGGCCTCCCAGATGCCCTGGTCGGGCAGGCGCCACATCTGGACCGCGCGCTTGACCTGGTCCTCGATGACGGGCCAGAGCCGCTGCGAGTTGTGGCCGTACTCCTTCGTGTGGAGGTACAGCGAGTCCAGGACCGCGCCGTAGACGTCGTTCTGGCGCTGGTCGAACGCGCCGTTGCCGACGCGGACCGGGGCGGCGCCCTCGTACCCGGTCAGGTGCGGGAGCTCGCGCTCGCTGAGGTCGCGCTCCCCGCCGATGCCGTACATGATCTGCAGCGAGCCGTCCTCGTTGCGGTCCGCGTCGGCCACGAACTGGATGAAGTCGTCGGCCTCCCAGTTGAGTCCGAGCGAGTTCAGCGCGCTGAGCGTGAAGGTCGCGTCCCGCATCCAGGTGAAGCGGTAGTCCCAGTTGCGCTCGCCCTGCGGCGTCTCCGGCAGTGACGTGGTCGGCGCGGCGACCATGGCGCCCGTCGGCGCGTACGTCAGGCCCTTCAGGACCAGGGCGCTGCGCTGCAGGTGCCCGCGCCAGCGGTGGTCGGGGAACTTGCCGTCGGCGAGCCAGCCGCGCCAGTACTCCGACGTGGTCTGCAGCGCGCGCAGCGCCTCGTCGGCGCTGCGCGGGCCGTCGAGCAGCCGGGACCAGGACAGCGCGCAGTAGCGGGTCTCGCCCGTCTTGAGGCGGTGCCGGGCACGGGCGACGGAGCCCTCGATCCCGACGCGCAGGTCGCTGATCAGCCGCAGGCGCTCGCCGTCCTCGCCGACCGCGTCGACGGCCATGCCGTCGTCCTCCACCCGCTCCCAGTTCGCGGGCAGGCGGCCGTAGTCGAACATCGGCTCGCACAGCAGCTCGATCTGCGCCTGGCCGTGGACACAGGTGATCGTGCGCACCAGGACGTGGTGGGACTCGTAGTCCGTCGGCGGCCGGGTGTGGGCGGTCGGCGTGCCCGTGGTGCGCTCGCGCCAGCGCCCGATGACGAGCGCGTCGCGGACGACGAGCCAGCCCGTCGGCGTCATCCACGTCGTCTCCAGGATGTTCGTCCCGGGCTCGTACCGGCGGCCGGCGGGGACGCCCATGGAGGACGGCCCGAGGCGGAAGCCACCCGCACTGCGGTCGAGGATCGCGGCGAAGACGCTCGGCGCGTCGAAGCGCGGCGGACACAGCCACTCCACGGTGCCGTCGGGGGCGACGAGCGCGGCGGTGTGGCAGTCGCTCAGGAAGCCGTAGTCGGCGATCGGCGGGAACGGGGACTGCGTCGGCAGCCGCTCCACGTACGGCGTGGGATGCGCCGTGAAGGCGTCCGACATGTACGGGTCCATGGCCCCCCGGCGGGGCGGATGGGAGCCGTACTCGTCGTCCGGGGCGTGCTGGCTGTCGATCTCGAGGTCCGTCATCTGCTCCACAGGATCGAGGCCCGGGCCGTGAAGGGCAAGGGGTGGGTGTCCGGGTGCGCGGGAAAGGCCTCCCTGAGGGACCCTTTTCCGCGACGGCGACAGCGTTGGCGCGTTGCAACCACCATGGGGAACCGGTACACCAGCCCGATGCTCTCCTTCTCGCCGGCGCAGGGGCGGCGGTGCGCGGTCCTCCTCGCGCTCCTGGCCGGGCCGGCCGCCGCGGCCGCTCCTGTGTCGGCCGCGACCACGAGGCCCCCGCGCCTGACGGCGTTCCCGTCCTGCCGCGCCCTGCTGGACTTCGCCCACCGCGGCGCGCTGCGGACGGGCGGCA
>JAOPZU010000573.1 GCA_025963955.1 Solirubrobacterales bacterium | reverse complement strand
CCCGCAGGTCGAGGCGGTCGCGCACCCACCGCAGCGGCGAGGGCGAGTTGAGCAGCAGCAGCCGCCGCGTCCCCGCACGCATCGCCTGCTCCTGCGCGCTACGCGTCTCCAGCACCCGGACGCCGACGCTCGCGCCCTCGTCGACCAGCGACGGGTACGCGGTGACCGTCCCGCCGGGCCCGGGGATGCGGACCTCCCGCGGGAGCGTGCCGATCGACCAGCCGGTCAGCCCGGTCGCCTGCAGGTCGGGCGTGGCGGCCGCCAGCTGCTGCTGGAGCTGCGGCCGCAGCGCCGCCCGCAGCGCGTCGAGGTCGGTCCCCCGCTGCAGGACGCGGCCGCCCTCGTCCTCGACCTGGAAGGTCGCCCGCAGGTGGTCGGGGAGCGCGGCGCGATCGAGCTGCTCGGCGGCGACCCGGACGCCGCGCTGGCGCTCGAGCTCGCGCACGATCGCGCCGGTCAGCGGCTCCCGGCGGGGTTTGGAGGCGGCCAGCACGGCCGCCGCCGTGTCGGGGACGGGGACCAGCGGGCGCCGCAGCTCCTTCGGCAGCCCACGGATCAGCGCGGTGACGAGCTCGTGCCGCAGCCCCGGCACGAGCCACTCGAACTCGTCCGCCTGGACGGTGCCGATCTCCGCGAGCGGGACGTGGACGGTGATGCCGTCGTCCGCCGCTCCCGGCTCGAAGCGGTAGCTCAGCGGCAGCAGCAGCTCGCCCTGCCGCCACCCGGTCGGGTAGGCGGTCGGGTGGAGCTCGGCGCGGGCGGCCGGCTCGATCAGCAGCTCGCGCGTGTAGGTGAGCAGGTCGGGCCGGACGAGCCGCTCCTCCCGCCACCAGCGGTCGAAGTGCGCGCCGGACACCACGTCCTCCGGGATGCGCTCCCGGAAGAAGTCGCGGCGCACGTGGTCCCCGGCGAGGATGCCGCGGCGGCGCACGCGGTCCTCCAGCGCCTCCACCTGCTCGACCACCCGCCGGTTGGCGGCGACGAAGTCGTGCCGCGTGTCCCAGTCGTCCTCCACGAGCGCCCGCGCGATGAAGAACTCGCGCGCCTGCTCCGGGTCGATCCTCCCGTAGGCGACCGTCCGGCCGGCCACGACCGGCAGCCCGTAGAGCGTCGCGCGCTCGGTCGCCACGACCGCGGCCTTGTGCCGGTCCCACCGCGGCTCGGAGTACGACCGCTTCAGCAGGTGGCCGGCCAGCGGCTCGACCCACTGCGGCTCGATCTTGGCGACCGTGCGCGCGAACAGCCGCGAGGTCTCCACGAGCTCCGCGGCGATGATCCAGTCCGGCCCGCCCCGTGAGAGCACCGAGCCGGGGAAGACGGAGAAGCGCGTCCCGCGGGCGCCCTGGTACTCGCCGCGCCGCTTCGGGTCCTTCAGCCCGAGGTGGGACAGCAGCCCGCTCAGGAGCGCCTGGTGGATGTGCTGCGGCGTTCCCGGCTGCTGGTTGAGGCTGATCTTCGTCGTGCGGGCGCTCTGGCGCAGGCGGGCGACGAGGTCCTGCCACTCGCGGATCCGCAGGTGGTGGAGGTACTCGTCCTTGCACTGCTTGCGGAACTTCGACCGCGACAGCAGCTCCTGCTGCTCTTCCAGATAGCGCCAGAGGTTGAGGAAGGCGAGGAAGTCCGACTGCTCGTCCTTGAAGCGCGCGTGGAGCTGGTCGGCCCGCGCCCGCTCCTCGCCCGGGCGGATGCGTGGGTCCTGGATCGACAGCGCGGCCACGATGACGATGACCTCCTCGGTGCAGTCCAGGCGGTCGGACGCGAGCACCATCCGCGCCAGCCGCGGGTCCACCGGCAGCTGCGCCAGGCGGCGCCCGTCCTTCGTCAGGCGCGGCCCGGAGCGGGCCTCCGCGGCGTCCTCGGAGATCGCCCCGAGCTCCAGCAGCAGCATCACGCCGTCGCGGATCTGCCGCCGATCGGGCGGGTCCAGGAAGGGGTAGTCCTCGATCGCGCCGAGGCCGAGCAGCGCCATCTGCAGGATGACCGCCGCGAGGCTCGTACGGAGGATCTCGGGATCGGTGAACTCGGGCCGCGCCAGGAAGTCCTTCTCGGAGTACAGGCGGATGCAGACGCCGTCGCTCGTGCGTCCGCAGCGGCCGGCGCGCTGGCGCGCCGACGCCTGGGAGACCGGCTCGATCGGCAGCCGCTGCACCTTCAGCCGCGTCGAGTAGCGACTGACCCGCGCCGTCCCGGTATCGATCACGTACTTGATCCCGGGGACGGTCAGGGATGTTTCCGCGACGTTCGTGGCCAGCACGATGCGGCGCGTCGCCTTCGCGCCGTCGCGGCGGCGGAAGACGCGCTGCTGCTCGGCCGTCGACAGGCGGGCGTAGAGCGGCAGGATCTCGACCGTCGAGGGCAGGCGGCCGCTGAGGGTGTCCGCGGTGTCGCGGATCTCCCGCTCGCCGCTGAGGAAGACGAGGATGTCCCCGGGGGGCTCGTCCAGCAGCTCGTCGACCGCGTCGGCGATCGCGTCCGGCTGATCGCGGTCGGTGACCGAGTGCCCCTGCCGCGCGTCGGCCGGGTCCTCGTCCTAGTAGGCCTCCGTGTCGTCGACGTCGGCGCTCAGCGGGCGGTAGCGGACCTCGACCGGGTA
>JAOPZU010000572.1 GCA_025963955.1 Solirubrobacterales bacterium | reverse complement strand
CGAGCGGCCCGCCGAACACGGCGGCGCCCCCGTCCGCGAGCGCCTGCGTCCGGTCCGCGTTCCCGTGAAGCGCGGCCCACGCGTCGTGCAGCATCGTCACGTCCATGTCCTACCTCGTCCTGCGCTCGTAGGCGAAGCCGCGGTCCATCAGCTTGATGCCCTGCACCCCGATGTCCGGCGAGTGCAGCAGGACCACGCCGAGGCGGTGCCCGTCCTGCTCGACCGCCGCGACCAGGCACTTGCCCGCGGCGTCGGTGTAGCCCGTCTTGACGCCCAGCGTCCCCGGATAGCGCTGCTTGAGCAGCGGGTTGTGGTTGTACAGGTAGAGCTTGCCGCCCTTGATCGGGAAGGGCAGGACCGCCTGCCGCCGGGCGACGATGCCGGCCAGCCGCGGGCGGTCGAGCAGCGCCCGGCCGAGCGCCGCGAGGTCGTAGGCGCAGGTGTGGTTGCCCGCGTCCACGAGCCCGCTGGGGGAGGCGAAGCGCGTGCACGACAGGTGCATGGCCGCCGCGCGCGCGTTCATGAGCGTCACGAACTCCCGCGTCGTGCCGCTGACCCGCTGCGCGAGCGCAACGGCCGCGTCGTTGCCCGACGGCAGCAACAGCCCGTAGAGCATCGTCGCGACGCCGATCCGCTTGCCCAGCGGCAGGACGCCGACCTTCGAGCCCCCGGTGTGCACCGCCTGCTCGGTGATCCGCACCCGGCCGCCCGGCGGGACCCGCTCGTCCACGAGCAGCGCGGTCATGATCTTCGTGACGCTCGCCATCGGCAGCACCCGTGTCGGATTGCGCCGCCACAGCACCTCGCCGGTGTCCAGGTCGAAGAGCAGCCCGGCCTTCGGCGGCTTGGCGAAGCGGACCTTGACCGGGTCCAGCGGCTGCTCGAGCTTCACCGCCAGCGGCACGGGCTTCGGTCCGACGGGCAGCAGCGGCCCGTTGGCGCCCTGGGACGGGATCGTCGGGACGCCGCGGCCGTCCACGGTCCGCACCTCGGCCGCTCCGGCCGGCTCGGCGCGGCCCGTGCTCCCGGTCAGCGCGCAGCCCGACAGGGCGGCGGACGCCCCGGCGCCCGCCAGGAGCACCGCGAGCTGCGCGCGCCGGATCACTCGGGCGGCTCCCTGAGCGCCCCGACGACGCCGAAGCCGAACATCGCGAGGATCACGACGGACACCACCGTGAGGATGTCCAGGCCGTGCTTGACGATGACCGCGATCGTCAGCCCCGAGAACAGCACGATGAAGGCCAGGACGGCGTACAGGACGGGACGCGGGTTCTCCACGGGACGGCCTTTCTAGGAGGCGAGCCCGCGCGGCTGCGCATACTCGTTCCGGCGGGTGGCGAACAGCTTGATGAAGAGCGCGCCGAAGACGAAGCCTCCCACGTGCGCGAGGTAGGCGACGCCACCACCACCGCCCGCCGGGTTTGTCAGGTCCAGGGCACCGAACAGCAGCTGCTGGCCGAACCAGATCCCGAGGAACAGGATCGCCGGCAGCTCGAGGATCGTGAAGAACAGGACGACGAAGACGAGCGTCAGCACCTTCGCCCGCGGATAGAGCAGGATGTAGCCGCCCAGGACACCGGCCACCGCCCCGGACGCGCCGAGGGTCGGGACGATCGCGTTCGGCTCCACGAGCGTCTGCCCGGCTGTCGCTGCGAGCCCGCCGAGCAGGTAGAAGAGCACGAACCTCGCGCGGCCCATGCTGTCCTCGACGTTGTTCCCGAAGATCCACAGGAACAGCATGTTGCCGCCGAGGTGCAGCAGCCCCGCGTGCGTGAACATCGCCGTGAAGAGCGAGAGGGCGGTGGGGATGCCGCCGTTCCCCAGACCCGTGCCGCAGCGGGCCGCCGTGCCGCCGGCGACCACCTCGCAGTGCTGGCCCGGGTGGGTCAACTCGTACGGGATCGCGCCGTAGTGGAAGAGCGGGCCGTTCTCCAGGGAGCCGCCGCCGAGGTCGATCCCGCTCTTGGGCTGCAGCAGCACGTAGGCCACGACGTTCGCGACGATCAGCAGGATCGTGACGAGCGGCAGGTCCCGGGTCGGGAGGTTGTCCTTCAGCGGAAACATCGGCCGGCCCGCAGGCTATCCGGCGCGCCGGGTGTCCGCGACGTGCGGGCGGCCCTAGGCGACGGCCGCCGCCATCGGGCCGACGCCCGGCTCGTCCTGCGCGACGTGCTCGTCCGCGTGGTAGCTCGAGCGGACGAGCGGCCCGGCGGCGATGTGGTCGAAGCCGAGCCGCATGCCCGCCTCCTCGATCGCCTTGAACTCGTCCGGGTGCCAGTAGCGGACGACGGGCAGGTGCCGTTCGGTCGGCCGCAGGTACTGCCCGATCGTGATGATCTGCACGCCGTTCTCGCGCAGGCGCCCGAGAGCGTCGAGGACCTCCTCGTGGGTCTCGCCGAAGCCGACCATCAGGCCCGACTTCGTCGCGACCTCCTCGCCGCCCATCTCCTTCGCGTTCCGCAGGACCCGTGTGGAGCGCTCCCACGTGGAGCCGCGGCGGGCGATCGAGTACAGCCGCGGGACGACCTCGCAGTTGTGGTTGAAGACGTCCGGGCGGGCCGCGATGACGCGCGCCAGCGGCATCTCCTGCCCGCGGAAGTCCGGGGTCAGGACCTCCACCTTCGTGCGCGGGGCGGCGCGGCGCACGGCGCGGATCGTCTGGGCCCAGATGCCGGCGCCGTAGTCCGGCAGGTCGTCCCGGTCCACGCTCGTGATGACCGCGTGGCGCAGGCCCATCCGCGCGATCGAGCGGGCCACGCGGCCGGGCTCGAGCGGGTCGTTCCAGGTCGGCTTGCCCGTCTGCACGTTGCAGAAGCCGCAACGGCGCGTGCACGTCTCGCCCAGGATCATGAAGGTCGCGGTGCCGCGCTCCCAGCACTCGCCGATGTTCGGGCAGTTCGCCTCGGCGCAGACCGTGTTGAGGTTCTCCGCCTTGATGAGGGACTTCAGCTCACGGTAGCGGTCGCTGCCGGGGGCGGGGACCTTGAACCACGCCGGCTTGCGCTCGCGCAGCGGTCGCACGTCGCTGCCGAGGACCGTGAGCACGTCCATCCCGCCCGGGTTGGCGCGAGAGCGGGTCTGGTGGGCGCGGGGCGGCGTCTCGCTCATCGTCTTCCAGCCTATCGCCCGGGCTGCGGCCGGTTAGGGTCCTCGCATGCCCACCGAACCCGCAAAGATCCTCGGCTCGATCCGCCTGGCGGTCGGGCTCGGCGCCTGGCTGACCCCGAACCTCGCTGGCCGCCTCTTCGGCCTGCAGTCCGCCGAGAACCCGCAGCTGCCGTACATGGCGCGGCTCTTCGGGATCCGCGACGTCGCGCTCGCCGTCGGCACCGCCCAGACGACCGGGCCCTCGCGCCGCGTCTGGTGGCAGATCGGCATCGCGTGCGACCTGGCCGACGCGGTCGCGGCTTACCTCGGCGGCCGGAACGGCACGCTCTCCAAGGCGACCGTCGTCCTCGCGGGCGGGACCGCCGTCGCCGCGGCCGCCCTCGGTGCCGCCGCCATGCAGGCGGACGACGCGCGCCCGGCCTGACCCGGGCGCCTACCGCGTGGGAG
>JAOPZU010000453.1 GCA_025963955.1 Solirubrobacterales bacterium | reverse complement strand
GCGTCGCGCCGGAGGCCTTCGTCGCCGCGAGCACCGCCGCCGGGATGACCGAGGGATCGCACACGTCGCAGCACGCCCCGAGCGGCGCGGGCGCGCGGGCGTCCCCGAAGTGGGTGAGGATCGTCTGGCGGCGGCAGCTGTCGCCCTCGGCGAACGCCCAGATCGCGCGGTACTGCCGCCAGCGCGCGTCGAGCGCCTCCTTCGTCAGCGACCGGCAGACGGCCAGCGCCCGGGCGTCGAACGGGCCGAGGACCCGGCCGCGCACGCGGTCGATCGGAGCGGGCGCCGGCTGGATCACGCCGGCGCGGGCGAGTGCGCCGACGATGCCCTTGATGCGGTCCTCGTCGTCGCGGCCGGCCCCCAGGTCGGAGGCGGCCACGTCGTAGCGCCCGTCGACGGCGGCCTGCTGGATGCGCCGCGCGACCTGCTGCAGCAGCGCGTCGTCCGCCTCCCCGCGCTTGATGAAGAAGACGTGCAGCGCCTTGTCCTTGGCCGCCGCGAAGAGCAGCGCGCGCGCCGGCCGGCCGTCGCGACCCGCGCGGCCGGCCTCCTGGTAGTAGGCCTCCAGCGAGGACGGCGTGGTCTCGTGGACGACCGTCCGCACGTCCGCCTTGTCCACGCCCATGCCGAACGCGTTGGTGGCCACCACGACGTCCACCTCGCCGTCCATGAAGCGCCGCTGCGCCTCGGCCCGGGCGTCCCGCGCCAGACCCGCGTGGTAGGCCAGGACCGGCTTGCCGAGCGCCCGCTGCAGGTCCTCCGCGACCTGGGCGCAGCCCTTGCGCGTCCCGGCGTAGACGATGGCCGGCGTGGCGTCCGGCTCGGCCAGCGCCGCCGCGATCTGCCGGCTCTTGGCGGCGGCCGTCGTCACCGGCACCACGCCGAAGGCGAGGTTCGGCCGGTCGAAGCCCGTCGCCACGTGGACGGGATCCTCGAGGCCGAGGCGCGCGACGATGTCGGCGGCCACCTGCGGCGTGGCGGTGGCGGTCGACGCGATGATGGCGTCCGCCTTGAGCCAGCGCGCGGCGTCGGCCAGACGGAAGTAGTCCGGCCGGAAGTCGTGGCCCCACTGGGAGACGCAGTGCGCCTCGTCGACCACGAAGAGGCCGATCTCGACCTGCGCGAGCGCCCGGGCGAACCCGGGGGCGCTGAAGCGCTCGGGCGCGACGTAGAGCATCCGCAGCTGCCCGCTGAGGGCCGCCTGCAGCGCCGCGTCGTTGGCCTGCATGTCCTGCTGGGCGTTGATGAGCGCGACCCGGCCCGGCGCGATCCGCGACAGCGCCTGCACCTGGTCCTGCATCAGCGAGACGAGCGGGGAGACGACGAGCGTCAGGTCCCCCCGCATGAGCGCGGGGAGCTGGTAGCAGAGCGACTTGCCGGCCCCCGTCGGCATGACCACGAGCGTGTCCCGGCCGTCCACGGCCGCCTGCACCGCCTCCTCCTGGCCGGGACGGAAGCGGTCGAAGCCGAAGTGCTCGTGGAGGGCGGCGTGCGGATCCATCAGGCCGACGACGGTAGCGGTGGGTCCGGCCGGTACGGGTCCTGCCGTGCGGTGACGCCGCGAAGTCGCCGCAAACCGCGGGCGTCGCTACGCGGAGGAGGGGTGCGGCCCGTCCTGCGGGGTGACGAAGGTGTCGCCCTCGATGACCTCGATGCGGTAGCCGTCGGGGTCGGTGACGAAGACGATGCGCGGCAGGTCCGCGCGGTCACCGGGACGGAACGGCGGCTTCTCCGGCCCGGCTTCCAGCGACGCGAGCGTTCCCAGCAGCGCGTCCAGGTCCGGATGGGTGATCGCGATGTGGTTGTACCCGTCGCCGAGGTCGTAGGGCTCGGCCCGGCCGACGTTGACCGTCAGCTCGAGCGTGTCGCCGCCCCCGGGCAGGCCCATGTAGACGTTGTAGGCCGCGTCGAAGTTGAGCTGCCCGCGGCGCTCGAACCCGAGCGCCTCGTAGAAGCGGACCGAGGCATCGACGTCCAGGACGCGGACGCAGGTGTGCATGAACGACGCGGACATCGGGACCTCCGGGTGGATCAGGTCTTGACGAGCGGGAGCGGGATCATCCCGGCTTCGAGCGCGTACTTGCCGCCGGACTCGTCCGTCCCCGCCAGCGGGTAGTCGCCCGTGAAGCAGGCGTCGCAGTGCTTGGCCTTCTCCCCGCGGATGGCCTCGTAGACGCCCTCCATGGAGATGTAGGCCAGCGAGTCCGTGCCGAGGATCTGCGCGATCTCCGCCGGCGTGCGGTTGTGCGCGATCATCTCCTCGCGCGTCGACATGTCGACGCCGTAGTGGCAGGGATTCCGGAGCGGCGGCGCGGAGATCCGCATGTGGACCTCGCGGGCGCCGGCGTCGCGGAGCATCTGCACGATCTGGCGGGTCGTGTTGCCGCGGACGATCGAGTCGTCCACGACGACGAGCGACTTGCCGCCGACGATCTCCGGCAGCGGGTTGAACTTCATCCGCAGGCCGTGCTTGCGCAGCTCCTGGCCCGGTTGGATGAACGTCCGCCCGACGTAGCGGTTCTTGATGAGCCCGTCGTCCTGGGGCAGGCCGGCGGCGCGCGCGTAACCGCGGGCCGCGGGCCCCCCGGAGTCCGGGACGGCGATGACGAGGTCGGCGCCGGGGGCGGGCGCCTCGCGGAAGAGGATCTCCCCCATGCGGCCGCGGGCGGCCTGCAGCACGTCCCCGTTCATGCGCGAGTCGGGCCGCGCGAAGTAGATGTACTCGAAGACGCAGAAGGACTTGCGGGCCGGCTCGACGACCTGCACGGCCTCCAGGCCCGCCGCGGACAGGGACACCATCTCGCCCGGCTCGACCTCGCGGACGAGCGTGGCGCCGATGATGTCGAACGCGCAGGACTCCGAGGCGACGCAGTAGTCGTCCCCGATGCGGCCGAGGACGAGCGGGCGGATGCCGTTCGGGTCGCGGAAGGCGACGACGCGGTCGTTCGTCATCACGACGGTCGAGAAGGCACCCTTCAGGCGGGGCAGGACGTCGCGGACGGCGTCCTCGATGCTCTCGCCGGGGTGCGACGCGAGCGCCGCGGCGATGATCTCCGAGTCCGAGGTGGAGTTGAAGGCGACGCCGGCGGCGCGCAGCTCGGCGTGGAGCTCGACCGCGTTGATGAGGTTGCCGTTGTGGGCCAGCGCGAGCTCGCGCCGGTTGCCGCCGCTGCCGGCGGACCGGTGCACGGGCTGCGAGTTCTCCCACTCGTTCGAGCCGGTGGTCGAGTAGCGGACGTGGCCGACGGCGAGGTCGCCGCCGAGCGCCCGCAGGTCGTGCTCCTTGAAGACCTGGTTCACCAGACCCAGCGCGCGCTGGGTCACGATGTACCCCCCGTCGTCCGCGGCGGCGATGCCCGCGGACTCCTGCCCGCGGTGCTGCAGGGCGTAGAGCGCGAAGTACGCGAGACGGGAGACTTCGTGTTCGGGTCCGTAGATCCCGAAGACGCCGCATTCGTCGCGTGGGCCTTCGCGCGGGTCCAGATCGTGAGGATCGAGGCTCATGAGCGCAGTGCCGGCACCACAGGGTGTGACGACACTTCACAGGCTACCAACGGATCGGACGACCCCAGACGCACTGCGGAAGCCCCTGCTCAGGGCGGGTTTCGGCCGGCGGGGCCGCCGTCTAAAGCGTCGCCGGACCGGTGACCCGCCACCCGCGCCGCGCGCGCGGAACGCGCCGCCGCTACGGGAAGAGCGGCCCGAGCGCCGCGTGGGCGGCGCTCAGCTGCTCCAGCGTCAGCGACACGAAGTCCTCGTCGAAGCCGATGCTCAGCACGTCGCCGCCGACCTCGCCCAGGGTGATGACGGGGACACCGCCGTCCGCGAGCCCCGCGATCGCGTCGGCCGCGCCCGTGACGACGAAGCCGCCCGGGCCCTCGCCGAAGAGCGCGACGTCCGCGTCCGGGACGGCACCGAAGCTCACGGTCGCGCCGATGTCGCCCGCGAGGCAGCACTCCGCGAGCGCTTCGCGGGTCTCCGGTGCGGCGACGCTTCGACGGCGGGCCTCGCCGGCCGAAACCCGCGCTGAGCAGGGGCTTCCGCAGTGCGTCTGGGGTCGTCCGATCCGTTGGTAGCCTGTGAAGTGTCGTCACACCCTGTGGTGCCGGCACTGCGCTCATGAGCCTCGA
>JAOPZU010000428.1 GCA_025963955.1 Solirubrobacterales bacterium | reverse complement strand
GGTGCGGCTCGTGATGGTCGGCCCGCCGTCCGCCGGCGACCAGCGCAGGCGCCAGCTTCCGCCGGCCTTCGGGACCTTCACGTCGACGAAGCCCTTGCGGTTGGCCACGGCGACGGTGGTGACGGTCTCGAAGGCGTCCCCGCCGGCGGGGTCGTTCTGCACGTCGACGGACTCCTGGGCGTCGTCCTTCGCCGGCCGGATCTGGCCCCAGACGCGGAGGCGGCTGCCAGACCGGGAGACCCAGATCGGCATGCGGTAGGCGCCGAACGCGGGCTTGGCGGTCCCGTCGAGGAACCGTAGCCCGGTCTGGAAGCCCCCCAGGTTCTTCTCGTCCCGCAGCTCGTACTGCGCCACGGAGCGGACGGCGCGGTCCTTGTAGGCGATGAAGTCGCTCTGGTTCAGGTACGCCGCCTGCTTGGCCAGCGGCACGCCGAAGAGCTGGTCCGGCGGGTTGGTCTGGAAGCCGAACTCGGTGTAGTAGATCGGCAGGTGCGACCGCGTCCGCCCGTGCGAGCCCGCGGCCGCGAGGATGCGCTTCAGCCGGGAGGCGGAGCTGATCGTGATCTCGGTCGCGCCGCCGGCCGCGGTCGGCGGCTGGCTGCCGCCACGCGTGTACGGGTGGTGCGCGACGCCGGTGACGGCGAGCCTCCGGAAGCCGCCGCAGTCCAGCGCCTTGGCGCTGCCGCCCGTCACGGCGCGGCCCCTGGCGTCCAGGCAGAGCACCGCGCGCAGGAAGTCACCGGGAGCGATCGGCCGCGTGGACAGGGAGCCGGTCCTCCGCCCGAGCGGCGCGGTCTCGCCGAGCAGCACGTCGTCCGTCGCGTGCCCGGAGGCGGCGAGCCCCTTCAGCGCCGCGCGGACGAGCCCGCGGTAGATGACGGGGGACTGCGGGACGGCCTTGCCGCCCACCCGCGCGTACTGCGGCTGGAGCCAGCCGCCCTGGTTCGGCTCGTTCCACACCGACCAGCGCGAGACCCGCGGCAGCACGACGCCGCCCTGGTTCTCGTCGGCGTACTCGCCGGAGTAGCGCCGGCCGAGCGCCTGCACGAAGCGCTTGTACTGCGTCAGGTTCGGGCGGCACGTGCGGCGCAGCGCGGCACCGGCCTTCGGGCAGCCGGACGCCCAGAGCGGCATCGGACTGGCGGGGGAGAGGATCAGGTCGAGCCCGCGCGCGGTCGCCCCGCGGACCAGGCCGTCGTACCGGTCCCAGAAGCCGGCGGGGTAGGCGGCCGGGTCGCTGCCGTCGAAGCCGCTCGGCCGCGTCTTCGACGTCGGGTCGGGGGCCACGCGGTTCCAGAACACGATCGAGTGCACGGTGTCCGTGCCGAGCTCGGCCAGGTCGTCGAGCGTGCGCTCGCGCGCCGCGTCGTTGGCGAGCACGAGCTGGGCGTCGTCCTCGAAGATCGAATCCTGCGTCCTGGCAGCGTGTGCGCCGGCCGGGGCCAGCGTGCACGCCGCCAGGACGACCAGAGCGGCCAGGCCGCCCCCGCGGAGGGAGCGGGAGCGGCGGTGACTCACTGGACGGCCTGCGGCAGGGACGTCAGCGCGTAGGGCTGCGCGAGCCCGCTCCAGCGCATCCGGATCTGCCCCGCGCCCGGCAGGGTCGCCGCGCCCGTGTAGTACCCGACGCCGTTGGTCACGGTGATCGGGTCGCCGAAGTCGGCCCAGGCGGTCGGCGGGGCGCCGAACGGCAGGAACTGCAGGTGGACCGTCTCCGGGAACAGGTCCGAGGTGACGTTCGGCAGGAACCGCAGCTGCCCGAAGACGGAGATCATCGGGAGGCCGGCCTCGTCGCGCCCGGTGACGGTCGCCAGGAACGGCATCCGGTACGCGACGGCGGCGGGCTTCTCGGTGCCGCCGGCGGTCAGGATGCCCGACTGGTAGGTGGCCCAATAGGACTTGGAGTCCTTCTTCTTCGTCTTGTCCGGCTTGACGTCGCGCAGCTGGAACTGGGTGTTGCCGACCACGCGCGGGTTCAGGTACGTGATGAGGTCCGCGAGCTGGTCGAAGGCCGCCTGCTGCGCCGTCGTGGTCGCCGCGAACGGGTCCGGCGGGTTGGTCTCGTACCCGAACTCGGTGGAGATGAGCGGCATGTTGGCCGCGATGTTGCCGGTCGCGGCGGCGAGCTGGTCCAGCTGGGTCCCGAGCTCACCGAAGTTCGCGAGCGTGTAGGTCGTCGGGTCCGGGTCGCGCTGGGTCGGCGCGAGCTTCTTCGTGTACGGGTGGTGCGCCCAGGCGTAGGCCTGCAGCGGGCCGTCCTTCTTGAAGGAGGAGCAGCCGAGGCCGTTGGAACCCGGGCCGCACAGCAGCTCGTTGATGAAGATCTTCGGCCCCATCGCGGAGGTCGTCGTCTTGCGCGCGACGTTCGCCGGGGCGGTCTCGCCGAGGAGGATCAGGTCCCCGCCGTGACCCGTGCTCACCAGCGCGCGGCGCCCGAACTGGTAGAGCGCGCGGAACAGCGAGGGGGAGACGGCCTTGCCGTTCTCCCACTGGGGGCGCAGCCAGCCACCCTGGTTCGGCTCGTTCCAGAGGCCCCAGAAGCCGATCTTCGGCAGCGTGTTCGGGGTGTTCTCGTCGCGGTACTTCCCGGTGTAGCGCTTGCCGACGGCCTGGACGAACTTGTAGAACTGGCGCGGATTCGGCTTCCACCACTTCGCGTCCTTCGCGTGCTGCTTCGGCGGCTTGCCGTTGACCCACAGCGGCCCAGGGCCGGTCACGTCGAAGTAGCAGGTGATGCCGAGCGTCCTGCACGCGCGGTCCAGGTTGTCGTACTTGTCCCAGTTGCCCTTGGGGTAGGCCTTCGGGTTGTCGGCGCCGAGCGTCTTGAAGCGCTTCTTCTGCGCCTTGGTCGCCTTGCCGTCGTTCGCGTCCTGCGCGACCACGCTCCAGAGCACGGTCACGCGCACGGCGTCGACGCCGAGGCCCTTCATCTGGCGCAGCGTCTGGTCGCGGATGTTGTCCCCGCGGTAGAGCAGCAGGTCGTCGTCCTGCATGATCGAGAGCTGGCTCGAGGACGCCTGCGCGGCGGCAGGACCGACAACGCAGAGGAGCAGGACGGCGAGCGCGAGGGCCCGGAGACAGCGGAGGATCGGCGGCATGCGGTGAGGCTCTCCAGGGGTGGGAGTGGGACGTGGGCGGCGCCCAGCCCTTCCCGGCGCGCCCATCCTTGAGCAGAACGCGAGGCTACCCGGAAAGTCTCGGTGGCGATCCGCCGCCCGGGCCGCATGCCGACGGACCGGGGCCCGAACGCAGAGCGGCCGCCACCCGGGAATGACGGCCGCTCGCGGCGACGGGCCGGGCGCGGACGCCCGGCCGCACGCGGGAGGACTACCGGGCGGCGGCGTACCGCTCGGCGACCTTGTCCCACGCCACGACGTTCCACCACGCCTTGAGGTACTCGGGGCGGCGGTTGCGGTAGCTGACGTAGTACGCGTGCTCCCAGACGTCGTTGCCGAGCAGGGCGACCTTGCCGTCGGAGACGGGGTTGTCCTGGTTCGCGGTCGAGGTGATCTTCAGCTCGCCGCCGTCGAGGACCAGCCACGCCCAGCCCGAGCCGAACTGCGCGACGCCCGCGGCCTCGAACTGCTCCTTGAAGGCGTCGAAGGAGCCGAAGGCGGCCGTGATGGCCTCGCCGAGCTCACCCGAGGGCTCGCCGCCGCCGTCGGGGCTCATGGACTCCCAGAAGAGCGAGTGGTTCAGGTGGCCACCACCGTTGTTGCGGACCGGGCCCTTCTTGTCGGCCGGAACGGCGTCGAGGTTCGCGATGACCTCCTCGATCGGCTTGTCGGCGAGCTCCGTGCCCTCCAGCGCGGCGTTGACCTTGTCCACGTAAGCCTGGTGGTGCTTGTCGTGGTGCAACGTCATCGTCTCGGCGTCGATGTGCGGCTCGAGCGCGTCGTACGCGTACGGCAGTGCGGGGACCTCGTAGGCCATATGGGGCGTTCTCCTGTTTCGGCGATTCGGGGTGAGGTTTCTCTACCCGCCCGAGCATAACCCCACCCGTCAGGGCTCCAACCCCCGACCCGGGCGCGGCTCCCCGGTCCCGCGCGCCGCGTTCGCGGCTCCCGGCCGGCCCGTCGCGGACGGCGCGGCGTAGGCTGTCCGCCAGATGCGTCGCTCCGTCCTGTTCCTGCCCACCGAGCGCCAGCCGCCCGCCGACGCGGAGGCGCTCTCGCACAAGCTGATGGTGCGCGCCGGGCTGGTGCGCCAGCTCGGCGCCGGCCTGTGGAGCTGGCTGCCGGCCGGGTGGCGCGTGCACGAGAAGGTCGTGCAGATCATCCGCGAGGAGATCGACGGGATCGGCGGACAGGAGCTGCTGCTGCCCGTCATGCACCCGCGCGAGCTGTGGCGCAAGACGGGCCGCGACCAGATCGACGAGCTCTTCACGCTCGAGGACCGTAAGGGCAGCGAGATGGTCCTCGCGATGACGCACGAGGAAGCGGTCACCTTCCACGTCGCCGCGGCCGTGAAGTCCTACCGCGACCTGCCCAAGACGCTCTACCACTTCCAGGTCAAGGAGCGGGACGAGGCACGCCCGCGGGCGGGGATCCTGCGCACCCGCGAGTTCATCATGAAGGACTCCTACTCCTTCGACCGCGACGAAGCCGGCCTGGACGTCCAGTACGAGGCGCACCGCGGGGCGTACGCGCGGATCTACGCACGCACGGGGCTGGAGTGGTTCGAGTGCCAGTCGGACGTCGGGATGATGGGCGGCACCGTCGCGCACGAGTACATGGCGCCCTGTCCCGCCGGGGAGGACGACGTGGTCCTCGCGCCGGGCTACGCGGCGAACCTCGAGGTCGCGTCGGCCGACGCCCAGCCGGTCGAGCTGCCGGACGACACGGCGCTCACCGAGGTCGCCACCCCCGGCGCCACCACGATCGACGCGCTGAGCGCCGCCCTCGGGCTGCCGGCGGGTGCGCTGCTGAAGGCCTACCCCGTCGTCGCGGCCGACGACGGGCGCCTGGTCCTCGTCGTGGTCCGCGGCGACCACCGCGTGCAGGGCGTCAAGCTCCAGAACGCGCTGCGGTCGACGTTCCGCCCGGCGACGCCGGAGGAGATCACCGCGCAGATCGGGCCGCCCGGGTCGATCGGCCCGCACGAGCCCCTGACGGCGGTGGAGGTGCTCTACGACGCCGCGGTCGCCGACGGGCCGTACGTCGTCGGGGCCAACCGGCCGGACGCGCACCTGCGCGGCTTCGTCGTGCCGGAGGACGCCCCCCGCGCCGACGTGCGGGCGGTCGAGCCGGGGGACACGATCGGCGGGGAGACGGTCCGGATCGTGCCGGCCATCGAGATCGGGAACATCTTCAAGCTCGGCACGCGGTACTCCGAGCCGCTCGGTGCGACCTTCCTGGACCAGGACGGCCGGCCGCAGACCATCGTCATGGGCTCCTACGGCATCGGGCCGGCGCGCATCGCCGCCGCGGCGGTCGAGCAGTTCGCCGACGAGAAGGGCATCTCCTGGCCGGTCGCAATCGCGCCGTGGACCGTCAACCTCGTCTCCCTCGGCCAGGGCGGGACGCCGGAGCGCGCGGCCGCCGACGCGCTCTACGAGGAGCTGCGCGCCGCCGGGGTGGAGGTCCTCTACGACGACCGAGACACGGGCAACGGCGAGAAGTTCGCGGAGGCCGAGCTGCTGGGCTGCCCGCTGCGCCTCACGCTCGGCAAGCGCTCGCTGGACTCGGGGACGATCGAGGCGCAGCGCCGCCGCGGCCTGGAGGACATCGACGGCGGCATCCCGCTCGAGGGTGCGGTCGAGGCCGTCCTGGGCATCATCCCGACACTGGCCTGACGCAGGACTCCGAGCCATGAGCGACCCCGATGCCACCCCCGCCTGGCGCAACCCACGCCTGACGCTGCGGCGCTTCAGCGGCCTGGACCGCAGCGGGCCGCCGCCGCCGGCGACCCTCGCCGGGGCGCCCCTGAACCCGTGGACGATCCCGAACGCGATCGGCTTCGTCCGCGCCTGCGGCATCCCGCTGTTCCTCGTCCTCGCGTTCTCCTCCGACAACGGGACGGACCTGACGCCGGCCATCATCTTCGCGCTCGTCGCCTGGGGCGACCAGCTCGACGGGATGGCCGCGCGCGTGACGGGCCAGTACAGCCGCCTCGGCGCGATGCTCGATCCGATCCTGGATCGCGTCCTGGTCGTCAGCGGCGTCGTGGTCTGCTTCCACTTCGACCTCGTGTGGCGCTGGGCGCTCGGCGTCCTGGTCGCGCGGGAGCTCTTCATGCTCGCCGTCGGGCCCTTCGCGGTCCGCCGGGGGGTGGACCTGAAGATCAACTGGCCCGGCCGCTGGAGCGTCTGGCCGCTGATGATGGGCCTCGGCTTCGGGCTCATCGACCTGCGGACGCTCGCGTCGATCAGCGTGAGCATCGGGGTGGCGCTGTCGCTGTGGGCGACGGTCCTGTACGCGGTCGACGCCCGGCGCCAGCTCGCCGGGGAGCAGGCGGAGCCCGCAAGCGGTCCTGCACCCTCAAGCTCAGCTTGAACCTGGGGGCGCGGGCGCTGGTATGCTCGCCCGACCCCGCGCCCACCGGCGCAAACAGAGGAGATCGTCGCGCCCATGGACACTTTCCCGGACCTCGGTTCCCTGAGCGATCAGGAGCTGAAGGACCTCATCCAGAATCTGACGGAGGAGGAGATCGACATCTCCTACAAGCGTCGGATCCTTCACGGCAAGATCGACATCCTGCGCGCCGAGCTCGTGAACCGGCTGCGCAAGAAGCACGAGGGTGGCGAGGACGTCATCACGGGTGCCGACGTGCAGCGCCTGACCGACATCCTCTCGGGCCGCGCCGGCGCGTCCGACGAGCCGAACGTCTAGTCCGCGGACTCGGGGCTGATCGCCGGTGGCCATCCACTGCCCGGAATGCGGGTTCATCAACGTCGAGGGCGCGAACTACTGCCAGAAGTGCGGCAGCTACCTCGGCGACCGCGTGCCCGGCGACGGCGACGCCGAGCCGCAGACGGCCACCTACCGCGTCGGTGAGACGGGCGAGTTCATCCCGGTCGACGTCGGCGACGTCGTGGAGGCCGGGGGTGCCGCGCTCGTCATCCGCGCCGGCGGCGGACGGGTGGGGGAGTCCTTCCCGCTGCAGGCCGATCGCCTGGGCATCGGCCGCCGCCCCGACTCCGAGATCTTCCTCGACGACGTCACCGTCTCGCGCGACCACGCGCTCCTCGTCCGTCGCGGCGACGCGTACTACCTGGACGACCTGGGGTCGCTCAACGGGACCTACGTCAACCGCAAGCGCATCGAGTCGGAGCAGCTCCACGACGGTGACGAGCTGCAGGTCGGCAAGTACAAGCTGACGTTCCTCTCCCGCTGATGGCCGTCACCGACCGCGAGGAGCAGCCCCGCGCGAAGTCGATGACGATCGGCGCCGTCTGCAAGGCGCTGGAGCAGGAGTTCCCGGACATCTCGATCTCGAAGATCCGGTACCTCGAGGACCAGAAGCTGCTGACCCCCCGGCGCACCCCGGGCGGCTACCGCCTCTACGCGCAGAGCGACGTGCAGCGCCTGCGGACGATCCTGCGCCTGCAGCGCGACGAGTTCCTGCCGCTGCGGGTCATCCGCCAGGAGCTGGCGGCCGGTCGCACGGCCGAGACCGCCGGGCCTGCCCTCACCGCCGGGGGCGCCCCGGCGTCCGCGGAGGAGGAGGCCGACGCCGAGCCCGGGACCCCGACCGTCGAGGACCCCCGTCCGCGCCGGCGCGTGAGCATGTCCGTGCGCGACCGCGGGGCCTCCTACTCCCTGGAGGACGTGCTGGAGGAGACGCGCGCCGAGCCGTCGCTCGTCGCGGAGCTCGAGGACTACGGCGTCATCCGCGGCGAGGTCCGCGCGGGCGTGAAGTACTTCGACGAGACCGAGCGGGAGATCATTCGGGCGGTGACCGAGCTCGCCCGCTACGGCGTCGGGGGCCGTAACCTGCGCGCCTTCCGCACGTCGGCGGATCGCGAGGCCGCCCTGCTGCAGCAGATCCTCGCGCCGGCGCTCCGCTCGCGGAACGTCGACCGCCGCAAGGAGGCGCTCGACGCGCTGGAGAACCTCGCCGCCGTCACGACGCACCTGAAGCACCTGCTGCTGATCCGGGACCTGCGCAAGATCGTCGGGCCCCCGGCCGGGGGACCAGGGCCGGGCGGAACGCTGGGCGGGGTCCTCGGCCCGGGCGAGCGATGACCGAGGTCGACCTGCGCTCGTTCATCCGGGACATCCCGGACTTCCCCGAGCCGGGGATCGTCTTTCGCGACATCACCCCGCTGCTCGCCGACGCCGCCGCGCTCGACGCCGCCGTCAGCCGCCTGGCCGACATCGCACGGCCGCTGGGGGTCGACATGGTCATCGCCGCGGAGGCGCGCGGCTTCCTGCTCGGCGCGGCCCTGGCGCGCGAGCTGGGCGCCGGCTTCGTCCTGGCCCGCAAGCCGGGGAAGCTGCCGCACACCACGACGAGCGCGGAGTACGCGCTCGAGTACGGCACGGACACCCTGGAGGTGCACACGGACGCGATCACGCCCGGGTCGCGCGTCCTGGTCCACGACGACCTGCTCGCGACCGGCGGGACGGCCGGCGCCCTCTGCGCGCTCACCGAGCAGCTCGGCGGCGAGGTCGTCGCCTGCGGCTTCCTCATCGAGCTCGGCTTCCTGGCCGGCCGGGCCGCGCTCGCGCCGCACCCGGTCCACGCCCTGATCGTCGACGGCGCGGAGTAGACCGTCGTGACGCGCACCCGCCGCAGCCGCACCCTCCCGGTCCCGCCCTCCGCCGTGTGGGAGTACGTCGGGGACCCGTACAGCCTCCCGCGCTGGTGGCCGCGGGTCGAGCGCGTGGAGCAGGTCACTCCCGGGCAGTTCACCGAGGTGCTCCGCAGCGACCGCGGCCGGACGATGCGGGCCGACCACCGGCTGACGGAGATCGAGGACGCCGCGCGCATCTCCTGGGAGCAGGAGGTCGAGGGCACGCCCTTTGCGCGCGTGATGACCTACTGCGCGACGACGGTCACCCTCGAGGCCGTGCCGGACGGTGGGACGAAGGTCCAGCTCGAGCGCCGTCAGCAGATGCGCGGCATGGCGCGGCTGGGCGGCTTCATGATCCGCCGCGCCACCGGACGGGTCCTGGACGGCGCGTTGGAGCAGCTCGCCTCGCAGGTCGCGCCCGCTCAGCCCGCCTGAGGGCGGGCGAGCGAGCCCAGCCGGCCGCTCAGCCCGCTGCGGCGGGCTTGGTGATCGGGCCCGAGACGACGATCGGCCCGGGCGTCTTGGAGTCCTGACCGGCGGGCTCGCGCGTGATGACGAGCTCCTTGTAGTCGTAGAAGGACGTGAGGGCCGCGCGGATGTCCTTGGCGGTCTGGAGCGCCGCCGCCTTCTGCTTCGCGTCCGTCAGGCCCTTCGCGGCCGCCTCGATCTGCGACGGGTCCGCGCCCGTCACCAGGCGGCCCTTGTTCTGGCCGCTGGCGGCCACGCCGGTGCCGACGAACCCGAGGCGCACCGCCCGGCTCGGGGAGTCGTACAGCCACACGGCGTAGTTGAAGACCTTGCCGTTCGTGGCGGGGAACCCCTGGCCGCTGATGCCGAGGGACCGCTCCTTGCCCTTCGGGTGCAGGATGAAGCCCGCCGCGAGCGCGTTGCTCTTGGTCGAGGAGAGCGTGATCTGGGACTCGATGTCGTTCTCGGTGGCGGCGGCCGCACCCGTGGCGGTCCCGGCCGCGGCCGCGGTGCTCGTGGCGTCGGCCGGGGCGGCGGCGGGAGTGCTGCCGGCGCTCGAGGAGGTGTTGTCGTCCCCCAGGCGCGAGACGATCAGCACGACAAGCACGGCGACCAGGGCGGCCGCGCCCAGCAGCAGCAGGACGCCACCGACCTTGGAGGACTGCTCCTGGCGCTCGCGGGCCTCGTGCCGGGCGCTCAGCGCGCCGAACGCCTCCTCGACCTCGGCCGCCTCGGCCGGGATGTCCGGGAGCGCGTCGCCCGCCAGGGGACGCAGCTCGCCGGAGACCGCACGCGCCCAGGAGCGGCCCGCGGCCGACCCCTCCAGGAAGTCGCGGGTGGCCGCCCGCGCGGACGCGGTCTGCTGACCGAGCAGGTAGTCGGAGACCTCGTCCTGGCGCTGGGCCGGCAGGCCGTCAGTGCCCGCCGGGCTCAGCGCGTCGAGCGCGTTCAGGGCGCGCTCGCGGACGGCACCCGGATCGAGCCGGAGCAGCGCCGCCAGCTCCTCGTAGCTCTTGCCCTGCTTGAGCAGGAGCTGCAGCGTGGCCTTCTGGTCGGCGGGAAGGTCGTCAAGGCGGCTCATCGGCTCCGAAGCCTAGTCAGCCCCGCCGGGGCCTGCGGCGGCACCCGGACGCGCGCGAGCGGGAAGTAGGGTCCGGCCCATGGACTTCGCCCCGCTCATCCCGTACGAGGAGACCTTCGACGCCCAGTACGGGCTGCAACTCGGGGAGGTCACGCCCGACCGCGTGACGGCGACCGTGCCGGTCAGCAACGCGGTCAAGCAGCCCATGGGCCTGGTGCACGGCGGGGTGTACGCGTCGATCGCGGAGGCGATCACCTCGATCGGCACCGCGCGGGTCGTGTACGAGGACGGGATGTCGGCGCAGGGCCTCAGCAACCAGACCTCGTTCCTGCGGCCGATCCTGGAGGGGACGATCCACGCGACCGCGACCCGCCGCCACCGCGGCCGGACGACGTGGATCTGGGAGGTCGACATCACCGACGACGCCGGTCGCCTCTGCGCGATCGTGCGGATGACGATCGCGGTGCGGCCGCTGCCCGCAGCGCCGCCCGCGGTGTTCTAGCTCCGGCCGCCCGGGGTCGGTCGTGGGACCGCCGGAAGAAAGGTTCAACAAAACGTTCGACAACCTTGCCTCTGTTGTGTAAGGTTGCTGCACGGGCTGTTGAAGGTTGCTCCCCCGGCAACCCAGCCTCGCTCCGAAAGGCCCACGATGAACCTCAGCGATCCCACCACCTTCGGCCGTGTGTACGACGAGCATCACCGCAGCGTCTACGGCGCGGCCTACCGCATCCTCAACAACCAGGCCCAGGCGCAGGACGTCGTGCAGGACGTCTTCCTCCGCGTCTGGCGCAATCCCCGCAAGTTCGACGCCGGTCGTGGCGAGATCGGCAGCTACCTGCGCCTCATGGCCCGCTCGCGCGCCCTGGACCTGTGGCGCGAGGGTCAGGCCGCCGGCCGGGCCGGCGACCGCCTGAAGCTCGTGGTGGCCCAGCAGGAGGCCCGCGTGGAGGAGCGTCCGGCCGCCATGGCCGAGCGCGAGAGCGAGCGCGGCACCATCCAGGAGGCGCTGCGCACCCTGCCCGACTCGCAGCGTGAGGCCGTTGTCCTGGCCTACTGGGGCGGCCTCACCGCCGACCAGATCGCCCGCCGTGCGGGCGTGCCGCTCGGCACCGCCAAGAGCCGCATCCGCCTTGGTCTCACCAAGCTGCGCGAGGAGGTCGGCAGCGAGCTGCGCACCGAGCTCGACGCGCCCGCCGTCGCCGCGTAGGTCCGCTCCGCCGGGCGCGGCCCGTCCACGCCCGGCGGAGCCGCACTAGATTGGGCCGCCATGCCCGTCAACGGTTCCCTGCAGGCCCGGCCGCTGGAGGCCTTCCTCCGCGAGGACACGCAGGGCCTGGTCTGGCGCGACGCCCACCTGCACATCGGGCAGAACGACCCGGACGGGGTGAAGGGCACGCTCGCGGAGATCCTCGGCGGCCTCGACGCCGCCGGCCACGCGAGCGGGCTCGTGTACCCGATGCACGAGCCGGGCGGCTACCCGCCCGCGAACGACATGATCGCCGAGCAGGTCGCCGCCTCCGGGGGCCGGCTGCGGTGGCTGCTGCGGGTGGACCCCAACGCGCCGGGGGCGCTGGCCGAGGCGCGACGCGCCTTCGGCCTGGGGGCCGCGGGCATCAAGCTGCACCCGCGCAGCGACAGCTTCGGCATGCCGCACCCGGTCGTCGAGGAGCTCGTAGCGCTGGCGGCGGCGCAGCGGGCGCCCGTCCTCTTCCACGCCGGTCGTGGCATCCCCGAGCTGGGCCTCGCCACGGCGGAGCTCGCGCGGCGCCATCCGGACGCGCGGCTGATCCTCGCGCACGCGGGCATCAGCGACCTCGGGCAGCTCGGGCCGGCGGCGGCCGAGCTGCCGAACCTGCTCTTCGACACCTCCTGGCTGTTCGCCGGGGACATGCTCACGCTGCTGAGCAGCGTCCCGCCCGGCCAGATCCTCTACGGCAGCGACATGCCCTACGGCACCGGGCTGGCCGCCGCGTTCCTGCTCGCCCGTGGGGCGCGCGCCGTCGGGATCGGTGAGGACGCACTGCGCTCGATGGCGGGTGAGCAGCTGGAGCGCGTGCTCGCCGGAGAGGAGCTTGCCGCGTTCGGCCCGGCGGTCGGCCCGGCGGCGCTCGGGCCGCGGGTCCCGGCCCTGGAGCGGGTGGTGTCGCACACCGCAGCGGCGCTGATGGTCTCGTTCGCGACGGGCGACCCGCTCGAGGCCATCTCCCTGGCCCGGCTCGGCTGCCAGCATGCTGACGGCAACGAGCACGCCGAACTGCTCGACACGTGCGACCGCCTGCTGGAGCTGGGTGCCGCGCAGCGGATCGCCGCGACGGAGGACGAGCTGCGCTTCGCGATCGTGCCGGCCGTCAACTGCGCCCATGTCCTGGCGGCGACGCCGACGGTCCCGGTGCCCCGCGCCCCGTTCTGACGGAAGCCGGAAAACGGACTACCGTGCGGTAGTGCGACTTTTTGTCGCAATGATCGGGATGTTGTCTCTGTGACCGGCCGCACACCGATCCCGGAATGACGCTCTACGCTCGAACGACTGTTCGATCGCCGAGTCGTCTCCCGTCAACGAGGGGGCGAGCGGGGGACCCACCGCCGGAGCCTGTTCCACGAGGCGCCGGATGGGGCGAATCGCCGGCTGTTGCCGGTGTAGCGGCAGGACCACGGCACGCATGGGTTGCGTGCCGGGCCCGTCGCGAGCCCGACAGCTAACCCCGTAGGCGGCACGTCACGAAGGAGGTCGACCTCCATGAGGCCGATGACCATGTCCCGCGCCCGGCTCGCTGCCGGCGCCACCGCCGTCTGCGCGACGCTCGTCGCCGTTCCCGCCGTCGCCGCGACGGACACCGCTCCGTCCGCCGCGGCCGCCGCGGTAAACACCCAGGCTGCTGCGCAGCAGGCCAAGCAGCACATCCGAAAGCGGACGCGCAGCACCGTCAAGCTCGCGCACGTCCGCCACAACCTCCTGATCGGTCGCTCGGCGATCGTCTCGGGCACGCTGGAGCCCGGGCTCCGCGGTCACGTCGTCCGGCTGCAGACGCGGACCGCGAGGGGCTGGAAGACCGTCGACCGCACCCTGACCCGGACGGGCGGCCGCTTCCGCTTCGGCTACAAGCCCCGGTCGACGGGCACGCTGACCGTGCGCGTCGTCTTCCCGGGCGACAAGGGCGCTCGCCCCTCGCGCCGGGCCGCCGGTCGCGTGAACGTCTTCCGCCAGGCCCGCGCCTCGTGGTACGGCCTGTACGGCAGTCCGCTCGCGTGCGGCGGGTCGCTCGGCTACAACCAGCTCGGCGTGGCGCACAAGACGCTGCCCTGCGGGACGAAGCTGACCCTCCGCTACCACGGGCGCTCGGTCCGGGTGCGCGTGATCGACCGCGGCCCGTACGTCGGCGGTCGCGACTTCGACCTGACGGGCGCCACCAAGCGCGCGCTCGGGTTCGGCGACCTCGGCACGGTGCTCGCCACCCGCTGAGTCCCCGGCGGCGGGCGGTGGGCGGGCGCGTGGCGCCCGTCCCACCGCCGGTCGCTCCCCCGACGGCCGAGCCGACGTCCGCTGCGAACAGACGTTCGCACCGTCCCGTCCGGGCCGGGACCTAGGCTGGGTCCGCGTGTCGACGGTCATCGCCCACCTGGACATCGACGCCTTCTACGCGTCGGTGGAGCTGCTGCGCCGTCCTGAGCTGCGCGGGCGGCCGGTCATCGTCTCGGGCTCGGGCCCGCGCGCGGTCGTCACGACCGCGAGCTACGAGGCGCGGAAGTTCGGCGTCGGCTCGGCGATGCCCACGGCCCGCGCGCTGCGCCTGTGCCCGGAGGCGATCCTGATTCCGCCGGACTTCCCGGCCTACCGGGAGGCGTCCGCCGCCGTCATGGGCCTCGTGCGCGGCACGGTGGAGGAGGTCGAGGTCATGGGCCTCGACGAGGCGTACCTGGACCTCACCGGCCTGCTGTCCCCGCGCGCGAGCATGCGGCGGCTCATCCGGCAGATCAAGGAGACGACCGGCCTGACCGCGTCCGTCGGCGTCGGGCCGAACAAGCTCGTCGCCAAGGTCGCGTCGGACGCCGAGAAGCCCGCGGGCTTCGTCGTGCTCACGCGCGAGCAGGCGTGCGCCCGCTTCGCCGGGCATCCGCCGCGCCTGGTGCCCGGGATCGGCGCGAAGACGGCCGAGCGCCTGGAGCAGCTCGGGATCACGACGATCGCGCAGCTCGGGGCCGCCGACCCGGACGTCCTGGCCGGCGCCTTCGGGCCGCGGCAGGGGCCGTGGCTGTCCGCGCGGGGCCGCTTCCACGGCTCCGCGACGGTGGAGCCGGTCCGCGAGGCCGTCTCGGAGTCCCGGGAGACGACCTTCGACGTCGACGTCGCCGACCACGCCGAGCTGGAGGAGCACCTGCACCGCCTGGCGGAGCAGCTGTGCCGCGGACTGCAGAAGCACGAGCGGGCCGGCCGGACGATCGCGATCAAGGTCCGCCTCGACGACTGGACCACGGTGACGCGGGCGCGCACGATCGCGCACCCGACGAACGAGGTCGAGCACGTCGGACAGGTCGCGCGCGAGCTCCTGCGCGAGTACGCCCCGCCCCGGCCCGTGCGGCTCATCGGCGTGCGCGTGGCGTCCTTCGGCGGCACGGAGCAGCCGACGATCGAGACGGCGCAGCTCGCGCTGCCGATGTAGGCCCGCGCCGGCCTCCGGGTAGGGTCCGCGGCCATGGACCTGCACCACATCCGCGCCGGCGCCGGCGAACCGCTGCTCCTCATCCAGGGCATGAGCGGGACGCACCGCTCCTGGGGCGACGCCTTCCTCGGCCAGGTCCAGCAGGACTTCGACGCGGTCGCCTACGACCACCGCGGCATCGGGCTGTCGCCCGCGACGTCCGACCCGTTCACCCTCGTCGACCTCGCAGACGACGCCGCCGCGCTGCTCGACACGCTCGGCTGGGGGAGCGCGCACGTGCTGGGCATCTCGATGGGCGGCATGGTCGCCCAGGAGCTCGCGCTGCGCCACGCGGACCGCGTCCGGACGCTGACGCTCGGCTGCACCTACTGCGGCGGCCCGGGGTCGGTCATGACCGGCCCGGCGACGATGCAGAAGCTCGGCGCGGCGATGACCTCCGGCGACCGGGACCTCGCGATCCGCGCCGGCTACGAGTGCAACGTCTCGGCGGGCTTCCGCGAGGACCCGGCCCACTTCGAGGCGTTCCGCGCGATGGCGCTGGCCGCGCCCGCCAAGGTCGCGACGATCATGCTCCAGATGCAGGCCATCGCCGGGCACGACACGCACGCCCGGCTCGCGGACATCACACAGCCGACGCTCGTCATCCACGGCACCGAGGACGAGATGCTGCCGGCCCCCAACGGCGAGTTGATCGCCTCCCTGATCCCCGCCGCGGAGCTGCAGCTGTGGGACGGCGTCGGGCACATGTTCTGGTGGGAGCAGCCGGACCGCAGCGCCGCGGCGCTGCGCGCCCACGCGCTCCAGACCGCGAGCTGACCCGGGCGGGTCAGTAGAGGGCGGCGGCCAGCCGCCGCCGCGCGTCCCGCGCCACCGGGTGCTCGACGCCGAGCTCGTCGAGCACGCCGACGACGATCGCCCGCAGCTCGTCGCGCTGCGCCGGGAAGCGCTGCACACGATCGATGAGCAGCGCCAGCGCCTCCTCCTGACGGCTGTCGTCCAGCGCGTCCAGGGCGGCGCCGAGGTCGAGCTCGGGGTCCGCGCCGATGCGGATCCGGGCGGCCAGGCCGTCCGCCTGGAAGCTGCCGCGGACCTTGCCGAGGACCTCCAGGGCTGCGGCGTCCTCGCCCCGGGCGAGCAGCAGCCGGGCGAGGGCGAGCGACGCGACGGGGTGGCCCGGCTCGGCCTCGATGGCCGCGCGCAGCGACACCTCGTCCCCGCCCGCGGCGAGCCGGTCGGCCTCGCTCGGCAGGAGCTTCGCGAAGAAGCGCTGCACCTGGGCGGGCGGCTGGGCGCCGACGAACTCGTCGACGATCTTACCGTCGACGAACGCCTTCACCGCCGGGATGCCCTGCACGCCGTAGGATTGCGAGACGGCCGGGTGCTCGTCCGTGTTGACCTTCGCGAGGACGACCGAGCCGTCGGTGGCGTCCGCCAGCTTCTCCAGCAGGGGCGTCAGCTGACGGCAGGGGCCGCACCACGGGGCCCAGAAGTCCACGACGACGGGATGCTGGTGGGAGGCGTCGATGACGTCCCGCTGGAAGTCGGCCTCGGTCGTCTCGATGACGGTCATGGGTCATAGGGTATGAGGTGCATGCGCGCTCCTGATCTGCACGTCGTGGAGGCCGGTGAGGGCCCTGCCGTCGTCCTGCTGCACGGCCTCACGGCCACCGGCCGCTACGTCGTCCACGGGTCGCGGGCCCTCGAGCGGGCCGGCCACCGCGTCATCGCGTACGACGCGCGCGGTCACGGTGCGAGCGCGCCCGCACCGGACGGCGTGTACGACTACGCGGCCCTGGCGGACGACCTCCGCGACACGCTCGACGAGCGCGGGGTGGAGCGCGCCGTGCTGGCCGGTGCCTCCATGGGAGCTCACACGCTGCTGCGCCTGGCGCTGACCGACCCTGGGCGGGTCGCCGGGCTCGTCGTCATCACGCCGGCGCACCACCAGGACGCCGAGCGCGACCTCGCCCGCTGGGACCGCCTCTCCGCGGGACTCCGGGCCGGAGGCGTGGACGGCTTCGTCGCCGCCTACGGCGAGCCCGGCGTCCCCGCGCAGTGGAAGGACACGGTCGTGAAGGTGCTGCACCAGCGCCTGTCGCACCACGAGCATCCGGAGGCGGTCGCGGACGCGCTGCAGCAGGTCCCGCGCTCGGAGCCGTTCGCGTCCACGGACGACCTGGCGGGGCTGCCCGACGTCCCGACGCTCATCGTCGCCGACCGCGACGAGGCCGACCCTGGGCACCCGCTGTGGGTGGGGGAGGCCTACGCCGCGGCGATCCCGGGCGCGCGGCTGGTCGTGGAGGACGAGGGCGCCTCGCCGATCGCGTGGCAGGGCGGGCAGCTGTCCAAGCTCATCGCCGCGGTCGCGGCGGAGGCCCGCTGATGGCCGCGCGCCCGCCGTTCCCCGACACCGCAGCGGACGCGCCGCTGTTCCGCCGCGAGCGCGAGGTCTTCGTCCCCTCGGCCCACACGCGCGGCCCGTGGGACGCGGCCCAGATGCACGGCGGCGCCCCGACCGCCCTGCTCGCGCAGCACCTGGCGACGCTGGCCGCCGGCGCGCGGCTGGCCCGCCTGACCTTCGAGTTCCTGGGGCCGGTCCCGCTGGCTCCAGTCCGTGTGAGCACCTCCGTCCTGAAGCCGGGCCGCAACTTCCAGCTGCTGGAAGCCACGCTCAGCGACACCGTGGGCCGCCCGCTGCTGCTGGCCCGGGCGGTCGCGCTCGCGGCCGGTGCGGTGGACGGG
>JAOPZU010000417.1 GCA_025963955.1 Solirubrobacterales bacterium | reverse complement strand
CGTCAACTCGGCCTTGCCCGCACCGCTGAACCACGTCGAGCCGTTCGCCGCGAACGGCGACGCGCTGACCGGCGCGGACCGCCCGGCCTGCGCCGACGACGCCCAGGCGTTCCCGCAGATCAACCTGCCGGGGGGCCTGCCGTTCAGCCTCACCGCCGACGCGGTCAAGGGCGTCACCGACCTGAACCCGGACACGGGTCCGGCGCGGGCCCAGACCGCGACCGCGGCGGTCGCCGCGGCCGACGTGAACCTCGTCGCCGGCGGCGTCCCGATCAAGGTCAAGGCCGTGCTCTCCTCGGTCACCGGCTCGTGCGCCGCCGGGGTCCCGAAGTTCGTCGGGACGAGCCTCGTCGCCGGCCTGAACATCGGCGGGCAGGATGTGCCGGTGCAGGACGGGATCGTCCAGGTCTCGACCGTGGTGAACGGCAGCCCGCTCTCGATGCTCGTGAAGATCCAGCTCAACCGGGAGATCCCGGTCGGCGACGCGACGGCCGACTCCCAGGCCCTGGTGCGGCGCGCGGCGACGGTCGAGCTGCTGAACGTCGCCGGCACGCCGCAGGCGACCCTCGTCCTCGGCGAGGCGAAGGTCAGCCGGCTCGGTCGCACCTGCGACGCGGACTCCACGCCGCCGGCCACGCCGACGAGCCCCAACACGCCCACCACGACGACCACGGTCACCACGCCGGGGACGCCGGCCACTCCGTCGATCATCTACGTGCCGGTGAACACCAACCCCGGAACGGGCACGTCGGGCTCGGGCACCGGCCCGACGACGAACATCCAGATCAACGGCCAGAACGGCGGCTGCGGCAAGCTCCAGATGTACTTCGTCGGCCCCCGGAAGCTCAAGGTCGCCAGTTCGAAGTACGGCGTCCGGACGGTCACCCGCGGCAGGCTCCTCAGCTGCGGCGGCAAGCCGATCGTCGGTGGCCGGATCGACGTCTTCCACGTCATCAAGGGCAAGAAGGTCCGTATCCGCAAGACCGGCGTGCGTTCGCGCACCGGCGGCCTCGTGACGCTGATCCTCCCGCTCAACCTGACGACCCGGAAGATCGTCTTCGAGTACCGCGGAAACCTCGCCTCGGCCAAGGTCACCTCGCGCCAGACGCTCGCGCTGACCGTCCGCTACAAGGGCAAGGTCATCACGAAGGAGCCGGGCCCGAAGCGCACGGCCTCCTTCTAGCCGTCTCGCAGCACCGCGCGGGCCTGAGGTGAATCCGGTTCACCTCAGGCCCGTCGTGCGTCTAGGATCAGGCGCATGAGCCGCCGCGACCAGATCCAGATGACCCAGGACGAGGTCCTGGCCTTCCTCGCCGAGGAGAAGACGGTCATCTGCGCCACCGTCGGCAAGGACGGCTGGCCGCACCTGATGCCGCTCTGGTACGTCGTCCGCGACGGCACGGTCTGGGCCTGGACGTTCGGCAAGTCCCAGAAGGTCAAGAACCTCCAGCGGGACCCGAAGGCGACGATCCAGGTCGAGGCCGGCACGGAGTACCAGGCGCTGCGCGGCGTGATGATGAAGACCGAGGTCCGCGTCCACACCGACCTCGAGACCGTCCTCGGGGTCGGCCTGGAGGTCATGTCCCGCTACGGCGGCGGGGCGCTCGAGTCGATCGGTGAGGACGTGCGGGCGATGGTCTCCAAGCAGGCGGAGAAGCGCGTGGCGTTCGAGTTCGTCGAGACCGAGCGCGCGACGTGGGACCACCGCAAGCTCGAGGCGGGCGTCTACTAGACCCGCCGGTCAGCGGACGGCGGCGTCCAGCGCCGCCTCGGGATCCTGCTCGCCGCCGTTGACGTAGAGGACGCGCCCGACCGCACGCTGGCCGTGGAGGACCAGGTCGAGGACGCCCGCCACGTCCTCGCGCGTGACCTCCCCGCGGTGGGGCTCGACGTCCAGCCGCACCCGGCCGGTCGCCGGCTCGTCGGTCAGACGGCCGGGCCGCAGGACCGTCCAGGCCAGGGCGCTGCGCATGAGGCCCTCGTCCGCCGCCGCCTTGGCCTGCAGGTAGACGTCGAAGACCTCCTCGCCCTCCGGCGGCGCCTCGGCCCCGACCGCGCTGACCATGACGTACCGCGGGACGCCGACCAGCTGGGCCGCCTCGACCAGCCGCAGCGCCCCGTCGCGGTCCATCGTGAGCTTGCGCTCCGCGGTGGAGCCGGGGCCCGCACCGGCGGCGAAGACCACGGCGTCGGCGCCCGCGATGGCCTCGGCGACCGTCGGCGTGAGCGCGGACTCCAGGTCGCACACCACGGGTCGCGCCCCGTCCGCGAGCAGGTCGTCCACGTGGCCCGGGTTGCGGATCAGGCCGCGCACCGTGTCCCCACGGGCGACGAGCAACCGGGTGAGGTGGCGGGCGATGGCTCCGTGGGCCCCGGCGATGGCGATGTCCATCGGGTTCACGCTAGCCGGTGCTCCGAGCGCCGCACCGGCCGCGACGACGGGCCCGCGCAACCCCGACGCCGGGCGGGCCGACTACCCTTCCGCCGACATGGATCCGTTGAAGGGCCTCATTCTGTCGGGCGGCAAGGGCACGCGGCTGCGGCCGATCACCCACACGAGCGCGAAGCAGCTCGTCCCGGTGGCCAACCGGCCCGTCCTCTTCTACGGCATCGAGGCGATGGCCCGAGCGGGGATCCAGGAGATCGGCATCATCATCGCGCCGGAGACGGGTGACGAGATCCGCGAGGTCGCGGGCGACGGCTCGCAGTTCGGCGTGGCGATCACCTACATCGTGCAGGACGAGCCGGCCGGCCTGGCCCACGCGGTCCTGACCGGTGAGCCGTTCCTCGGGGACTCGCCGTTCGTGATGTACCTCGGCGACAACCTGCTGCAGGGCGGCATCGACGACCTCGTCGCGGCCTTCCGCGCGGACGAGCCGGACGCGCTGATCCTGCTGACGCCCGTCGACGAGCCGCAGCACTTCGGGGTGGCCGAGCTCGGTCCCGACGGCCGGGTCATCGCGCTGCAGGAGAAGCCGCCGGAGCCCAAGACGAACCTCGCGCTCGTCGGCGTCTACATGTTCACCGCGGGGATCCACGACGCCGCCCGCGCGATCGAGCCCTCCTCCCGCGGCGAGCTCGAGATCACCGACGCGATCCAGTACCTGGTCGACACCGGGAAGACCGTCGCGCCGCACGTCGTGCAGGGCTGGTGGAAGGACACCGGGCGCCTCGCGGACATGCTGGAAGCCAACCGCCTGATCCTCGACGTCATCCAGACCCGCGTCGAGGGCGATCTCACCGACTCCCAGATCGACGGCCGCGTGGTCGTCGAGGCAGGCGCGACGCTGACGCGCGCCACCGTCCGCGGCCCCGCCATCATCGGGGCGGGGGCGAGGCTCACCGACTGCTACATCGGGCCGTACTCGGCGATCGGCGAGAACTGCGTCATCGAGAACGCGGAGGTCGAGCACTCGATCCTGCTGGCGGGCTCGTCTGTCACCGGCCTGGACGGGCGGATGGAGTCCTCCCTGCTCGGCCGCGACGTGAAGATCACGCGCTCGGACCGCCAGCCCAGGGCGTACCGCTTCATGGTCGGCGACACGTCCGAGATCGAGATCCTCTGAGCATGAAGCTGCTGGTCACCGGCGCCGCCGGCATGCTCGGGCGGCGCGTCGTCGACGACGCGATCGCGCGCGGGTGGGACGCGGTCGGCGTCGACCTCGCGGACGCGGACCTGACGAACGAGACGCAGACGCGGGACGTGGTGCGGGGCATTGCGCCGGACGCGATCGTCCACTGCGCCGCCTGGGTCGACGTGGACGGCGCCGAGGAGCACGAGGCGGCCGCGCTGCGCGTGAACGAGCTCGGCACGCGGCACGTCGGGCGGGCGGCCGCCGCGGTGGGGGCGCGCGTCGTCGCGGTGTCCACCGACTACGTCTTCGACGGCACGCTCACCGGGCGCCCGTACGTCGAGAGCGACCCGGTCGCGCCCATCGGCGCCTACGGGCGGACGAAGCACGCCGGCGAGCTCGCGCTCGCCGAGGAGGTCGCCGACCACGCGATCGCGCGCACGGCCTGGCTCTTCGGCTGGCCGGGCAAGAGCTTTCCCGACACGATGCTGCGCGCCGGCGAGGCGCGCGACGCGGTGGCGGTCGTCGTCGACCAGGTCGGGTCCCCGACGTGGACGGGCCACCTGTCCCCCGCGCTGCTCGATCTCGCGGCGGGCGACATCACCGGCCCGGTGCACACCGCCGGGGGCGGGCAGTGCTCGTGGCACGAGCTGACGCTCGAGCTGTACCGGCAGGCGGGCGTGGAGTGCGTCGTGAACGAGACGACGGCGGCGGAGTTCGTCCGTCCCGCCCCCCGCCCGGCGTGGAGCGTGCTCGCGACCGAGCGCGCCGCCGAGGGGGCGCCGACGCTCCCGCGCTGGCAGGACGGCGTCGCCGGATACCTGAACGAGAGGAACGACACATGAAGCTGCTGGTCTGTGGTGGCGCCGGGTTCATCGGCTCGAACTTCGTGCGCCTGCGGGTGCGTGACCACGGCGACGAGGTCGTCGTCCTGGACAAGCTCACCTACGCCGGCCGGCGGGAGAACCTGCACGACGTGGAGCACGACTTCGTGCACGCGGACATCGCGGACGCCGCCGCGGTCAAGGACGCGATGAAGGACGTCGACGCGGTCGTCAACTTCGCCGCCGAGACGCACGTGGACCGGTCGATCGCCGAGCCGGACGCCTTCGTCACGACGCACGCCGTCGGCACGTACATCCTGCTGGAGGCCGCCCGCGAACGTGGCGTCCGCTACCTGCAGGTGTCCACCGACGAGGTCTACGGCTCCATCGAGTCCGGGAGCTTCACCGAGGAGTCGCCCCTGCAGCCCTCCTCGCCGTACAGCGCGACGAAGGCGGGCGCGGACCTGCTCGTCGCCTCCTACGCGGAGACGTTCGGACTGGAGACCGTCATCTGCCGCGGGTCGAACAACTACGGCCCCTACCAGTACCCCGAGAAGCTCATCCCGCTGATGATCCTCAACGCCTTCCACGGGGACAAGCTGCCGGTCTACGGCGACGGCATGCAGGTGCGCAACTGGCTCTACGTCGAGGACTTCGGGCGCGGCATCGGCCACGTCCTGGAGCACGGGAAGTCCGGCGAGGTCTACAACGTCGGCGGCCCGGACGAGTGCCCGAACATCGACGTGGTCAAGCGCATCGTCTCGCTCACCGGGAACGACGAGACGCTGATCGAGTACGTCACCGACCGGCCCGGCCACGACCGGCGCTACTCCCTGGGCAGCGAGAAGGTCCGCGCCCTGGGGTGGGAGGCGCAGGTCCGCTTCGAGGAGGGCCTGGAGGCGACGGTGAAGTGGTACCGGGACAACAAGCCGTGGTGGGAATCCATCCGCTCGGGCGACTACCTGGAGTACTACCAGCGGCAGTACGGCACCGCCCTCGGCGGTTGAGGGGCGGCCTGCTGATCGCCCTGCCGCCGTCCGAGGGGAAGGCGGCGGGCGGCGACGGGCCCCCACTGGACCTCGCTGGGCTGTCGCACGCGGAGGGGCTCACGCGCCCGCGGGAGCGCGTGCTGACGGAGCTCGTGAAGCTCTGCGCCGGCGCGGAGGCGGGCCGGCGGCTGACGCGGGCGCGCACCGTGCTCGGCCTGTCGGAGGGGCTGGCGGGCGAGGTGGCGGTGGACGCGGCCCTTCCCGGTGCCCCGACGCTGCCGGCCGCCGCGCGGTACACGGGCGTGCTCTTCGACCACCTGGCCCTGCCGACGTTGCCGGCCGCGGCGCGCGCCCGGGCCGCCG
>JAOPZU010000414.1 GCA_025963955.1 Solirubrobacterales bacterium | reverse complement strand
TGGTGCGCCTTCCCGTACCAGTAGGTGGTGAGGACGCAGAAGCCGAGGCGCAGGTCGTCGACGTCGCGCTCGTCCGCGGGGCGGCGGTAGTAGGCGGCGTTCAGGAAGTCCTCACCCACGGCCCGGCGTCGCGGCCGGCGATCGAGGAGCCGGTCATGCGAGCGAAGCGCAACAGGCCCGTTCTCGCGGCGGTGGCGGCGGGCTGCTCGTCGTCGACGTGCTCGAGCAGGTCGGTGCGGGAGGTCAGGGAGGTCATGACGGCAGTTCTCCCACGCGGCCTCGCCGGCCGCCACGGCAGCATGCCGCACGGACGATGCGGAGAACTACGGGCGACGGGCGGCCGGACGCGCGGCGTCCACCCGCACCCGGGTCAGGACGGCGACGGCCGGCTGCTGCACGACGTTGTCGAGCTCGAGCTCGAGCTCCACGACGTAGCCGATCTGGCCGGCGCTCTTGGCGTCCAGGACGTCGAGCGGGTACGGCGCGCCGTCGCCGTAGGCCTCCTCCTTGAGGGACAACAGGCCGACCTGCGGCCCGCTGCCGTGCGCGGCATGTCCTCGAGTCTGCTCCGGTCGTTCGCCGGCGGATGCGTGGTTTCCCGCAGGACCGCTGCGGCGGGTTGCGGTTGGCAGGGCCCACCGGACCGAGCAGGTTGCAGGAAGCACCGGGAACGCCATCGCCGCCCCGGCCCCACGCCGCACCGAGGAGCCCGAGATGGCCAGCGTCCTGGATGTGCCCGCCACACCCGCACCGCCCACGCCCCCGGCGGCGAAGCTCGGCGAGCCGTCCGGCCGGCGCCGGTTCCCGACCGCCTTCACCGTGCTCGCCGCGGTGCTGCTGCTCGTGTGGCTCGCGTCGTTCGTGATCCCCTCCGGCGAGCGCAACGTCGACACCAACACCCAGCTGCGGAAGGCGGGCATCGAGGTCATCGAGATCGACGGATCCGAGCTCGGCCGTGGCCGCGGCGGCTCCCACTGCCTCAGCTGCCCCATCCAGCGCGACGCGGTGGCCTGATATGTCCGTCGCCACCACCGAGCTGACCGGCCGCCACTTCCTGAAGGAGATCGACTTCACCCGTCCGGAGCTGCTGCACCTGGTCGATCTCGCCGCCGAGCTCAAGGCGGCCAAGCGCGCCGGCACGGAGACCCCGCGGCTGGCCGGACGGGAGATCGCGCTCATCTTCGAGAAGAGCTCCACCCGCACGCGCTGCGCCTTCGAGGTCGGTGCCTTCGACCAGGGCGCCCACGTCACCTACCTGGACCCGACCGGCTCGCAGCTGGGCCACAAGGAGTCGATCGCCGACACCGCCCAGGTCCTCGGCCGCATGTTCGACGCCATCGAGTACCGCGGCACCGCCCAGAGCGACGTGGAGACCCTCGCGCGGCACGCCGGCGTCCCGGTCTACAACGGGCTGAGCAGCGAGTGGCACCCGACGCAGATGCTGGCCGACCTGCTCACCATGCGGGAGCACACCGGCAAGCCCTTCGACGAGCTGGCGTACGCCTTCGTCGGGGACGGCCGCTACAACATGGGGCGCTCGCTGCTGGTCACCGGGGCGATCATGGGCTGCGACGTGCGGCTGATCACCCCGCCGCAGCTGCGGCCGCCGCAGGACGTCATCGCCCTGGCCCACGAGCTGGCCGCGGCCTCCGGCGCACGGATCACGATCAGCGACGACGTGGCGGACGTGCGCGGCGTCGACGTCGTCCACACCGACGTGTGGGTGTCGATGGGCGAGTCCCACGACGTCTGGCTCCAGCGGGCGACGCTGCTCACGCCCTACCAGGTGAACGCGGCGCTGATGGCGCGCACCGGCAACCCCGACGTTGCCTTCATGCACTGCCTGCCCGCGTTCCACGACACGCAGACGGTCATCGGCCGGGAGATCGCCGCGGCCACGGGTATCTCGGGCGGCCTGGAGGTCACCGACGAGGTCTTCCGGTCCCCGGCGAGCATCGTCTTCGACCAGGCCGAGAACCGCCTGCACACGATCAAGGCCGTGCTCGTGGCGACGCTCAGCTGATGGTGGTGCCGCGCCCGGCGCGGAGCCGGGCGCCCGACCGCGCCGAGCCGCGCCACCTCGGGCACCGGTCCGGCTGGCTGCGTGCCGCGGTCCTCGGAGCCAACGACGGGATCGTCTCGACCGCCAGCCTCGTGCTCGGCGTCGCCGCCGCCGGCTCCTCCGGACACGCGATCCTGCTCGCCGGGGTCGCCGGGCTCGTGGCGGGTGCGCTGTCGATGGCCGCCGGCGAGTACGTGTCGGTCAGCTCCCAGCGCGACGCCGAGCGGGCGGACCTGCGCCTGGAGGCGCGGGAGCTGCGCCAGGACCCGGCGGGCGAGCTGCACGAGCTCGCGGCGATCTACGTCCGGCGCGGCCTGACCGAGGAGCTCGCGCAGGCGGTGGCCGTGGCCCTGACGGCGCGGGACCCGCTGCAGGCCCACGCCCGGGACGAGCTCGGCCTGGACGAGGCCCGGCGCGCGCGCCCGTTCCAGGCCGCAAGGACCTCCGCGATCTCGTTCTCCGTCGGGGCCGCGCTGCCGCTCGCGTCCGTGGCGGTCGCCCACCCCGGCGCCCGCGTTCCGGTGACGGTCCTCGTCACCCTGGCGGGCCTCGGCGCCCTCGGGGACGCCGGGGCCCGGCTGGGTGGCGCGCCGCGGGGCGCCGCGACGG
>JAOPZU010000405.1 GCA_025963955.1 Solirubrobacterales bacterium | reverse complement strand
GAGTCGCCCACGACCAGCGCGCCGCGCCCGCCCGGCACCCGCGGGCCGCCCAGTGCGTGCGGGTGGGCGTCGGCGCAGCTGAGGGCGATCGCCCCGGGCGGCCCGACGGCACCGGGACCCCAGGCCGCCGCCACGAGGAGGAGCAGCACCGGCACCACCCGGCCGGGACGGGCCGCCCGCGGGGGGACGGCTGCGCGCCGCCGCACCTCAGGCCGCTCCGCCGTCGCCGGCGTCCGCGGCCCGCAGCAGGACGAGCCGCCAGCGGTTGCGGCCCGCCCGGCGCTCGTAGGCGAGCTCGTCCAGGACGGCGTAGGCCATCGCGAGGCCTCGCCCGGACACCGCCGACTCGTCCGGCAGTTCGCGCCGGCCCGGGTCCGGAACGGGCGCCCCGTCGTCCTCGAGCACCGCCCGCAGCTCTGTCGGGCTGCCGGCGAGACGCAGCTCCAGCGTCGCCGGAGTCCCGTCCACACGCCGCCCGTGGACGACGAGGTTGCCGACCAGTTCGGCCAGCGCGAGCGTGAACCGGTCGCGCTCCGCCCCCGGAACGTCGACGGTCAGCCAGAACCGCTCGAGGAGCAGATGCAGCTGCTCGAGGCACTCGGGGTCGGCCGAGGCGACCAGGTGGGACACCGTCTCAGAGCCCGTCCAGTGCGTCGTCCACCGTCGCGTACGCGCGCAGCACGCGGTCCAGGCGGGTGAGCTTGAGGACCGTCGTCACCTGCTCCCCGGCGGCGGCCATCCGGAGCTCCCCGCCCGCCTGGCGGGCGTGCTTGAGCGCTGCGATCAGCGCCCCCAGGCCGGTGGAGTCGATGAACGCCACCCCGGCGAGGTCGGTGACGACCCGCACGTGCCCGTCGTCCACCGCCCGCTCGACGTGCTTGCGCAGCTGGGCGGCCGAGACGAGGTCGAGGCGGCCGCTGAGACGCAGCACCACGCGATGCGGGTCGGGGTACTCGGTCGTGATGTCCATCAGGCGGAAGCCTCCTCGAATCCTCGGTACAGCGCCGCGTCGACGACGACGCTGAGCATGACGATGTCGTACACCGCCCAGGCGGTGTTGAGCAGGATCGCACCGCCGGCGTCGGTGGCGCCCACCATCAGCCGCACCAGCCCGATCACGATCGCGAGCGCGAGCAGGGCCATCGCGGCCAGCTGCGGACGGATGAGGCGCAGCGAGACGCCGGACTGCCGCGTCTTCGGCGTGACGACGAAGCCGAGATCGCGCCCCAGCAGCTGGTTGGCGGCCACGCTCGTGCATGCCTTGATCCACAGCGGGAAGAGCGCGAGCGAGTACTGCTGGCCGCGCCACGTCCGCATGCCCCAGCCCACCACGAGGAAGAGCACCTGGTTGACGAGCAGGAAGGGCAGCAGGTGCCAGAAGAAGTCCGAGCCCAGCGCGTTGACCGGCAGCACGCCGAAGACGAGGTAGAGGATCGGCGCCGCCAGGTAGACGACCGCCGCGAAGCCGGACAGATAGGTCCACATCGTGGCGAAGTACATGACGCGCTGCCCGGCCGACAGACCCTCCTGCCGCAGCGGGTTCTCGCGCAGCAGCACCTGCATCGTGCCCTGGGCCCAGCGCAGGCGCTGCTGGAGCATCGAGCGCAGGTCCTCCGGCGCCAGGCCGTGCGCAAGGACCTCGTGGTGGTAGACGCTGCGCCAGCCCATCCGGTGCAGGCGCATGGCGGTGGCCATGTCCTCCGTCACCGAGATCGTCGCCATCGGCATCACCGGCTGCGCCTCGTCGCCCTGGACGGCGTCGAGCGCGCTCAGGAGCTCCCGGACCGAGGCGATCGCGGTCAGCGGCGAGAGCTCGCGGGTGGTCAGCGCGTCGAGCGCCTGCTCGTCGAGGAGCAGCTCGCCCGTCTCCGCGTCGCCGTCGATGAGGCCGTCGGTCAGGCTCGCGACGTCGGCGTTGAGCGCGGCCAGGTCCCGGGCCACGAGCCGCCGCCCGATGGCGTCCGCCGCCTGACGGAACCCGTGCGTCACCTCCTGGGTCGTGAGCCCGGCCTCGAGGCCGTCCCGCAGCCGCCGGATCTCGCCGTCGAGGTCGCGCAGCGCCTCGGCCGCCTCCGCGTCCCCGCGCCGGACGGCCTCGCGGCGCGCGCGACGGAGGATCGCCCCCGACGTCCGCGCGACCCGGGCGACCGCGGCCTCCGTGTCCCGGACGTACCCGACGATGCCGAGCTGCATCAGCGCCTCGCGGCGCAGGACGGCGTTGGACCCGCAGAAGAAGGCGGCGTTCCAGCCGTCCTTGCCCTGCTGGATCGGCCCGTAGAACAGCGGTGCCTGGCTGCCCATCGGGTCCTCGTCCGGGACGTTGACGAAGTACTGCGGCGTCTGGACCAGGGCCACGCGGTCGTCGCGGAACCAGCCCAGCGTCCGGTCCAGCAGCTCGGGCGCCGGGATCTGGTCCGCGTCGAGGATGAGCAGGAACTCCCCGTCCGTCTGCAGCAGCGCGTTGTTCAGGTTGCCCGCCTTGGCGTGCCGTGGCCGGTCCTTCCACGCGGCGCTCCGCGTGATGTACCCCACGCCCTCCTCCCGCGCCATCGCCTCCATCGCGGGGCTCGCACCGTCGTCCAGGATGTAGGTGCCGTGCGGAAAGCGCAGGGCCCGTGCGGCCCGCGCGGTCGTCCGGACGAGCTCGACGGACTCGTCGTAGCAGGTGATGAGCACGTCGACCGTGGCGTCGTCCGGAGGCGGCGGCGCGGCGCCGCGCTCGCGCAGGCGGAGCATGGCCAGGCCGAAGAACCACGAGTCGACGTAGGAGTAGGTCTCGGCGAGGACGAGCGGGACCGCGATCCACCACGCCGACCAGTTGACGGACGCCACCCAGCGCCACGAGATGTAGAACGTGCCGAGCACCAGGTTCGCGACGACGAGCACCCGGATGACGTCACGGCGCAGCGCCCGGCGCTGCTCGATCTGCACGGGTAGCAGCCGCGGGCGGGTGGCGGGTCCGGCGGCGGTGGTGCTCACGTCCGCCGGGGTGAGCCCCAGCGGCGCCGGGCGAGGAACGCGCCGGCGGCCAAAAGGGCAAGCAGGACGACGCCGGCCGGGACCGCCCACACCGGGATCGCGTCGCCGAGGTCGGAGTCGGGCACCGGCGCCAGGGCGAGGGGAGGCCCGGCCTGGGGGTCGCCGGCGGCCACGGCCTCCGGTCCACCGGCCACGCGCACGATCCGCCCGAGCAGCTGGCTCACCGTGCTC
>JAOPZU010000404.1 GCA_025963955.1 Solirubrobacterales bacterium | reverse complement strand
GCTGCTCGACGCCCAGAACGAGGTCCGCGCTGGGGACCGGGTCCCAGTGGCGGACGATCTGCCCGGCGAGGAAGGCGTGCGCGGGCTGGGTGATGGCGGTCCAGTCCGCCCCGGTGTCGCGGATCAGCATGCGGGCATCCTGCCCGACCCGCGCGGCCCCTACCCTGAAGGGGATGCGGCTACCCGCGACCGACCCGGCGCTGCCGCCGCCGCCCGGCCCGGAGACGGGGGCCGAGCGCCCGCCCGTGGAGCGCCAGGACAGGATCCTCGGCGCGTGCCTGGTGCTCGTGGCCCTCTACGGCCTGGCGCTGACGCCCGTCGCGCCGTCGCTCGTCGGCAGCCATCCCGTCCTGCTGGAGATCCTGCGCGGCTCGCCGGCGTCGATGATCACCGCAGGCGGGCACGTCCGCACGAGCGGGGCGTCGCCCGTCGTGGCCGTCCTCGCGGGGGTCGCGGGCTGCATCATGTTCGACTGGCTCTACTGGTGGGCCGGGCGCCGCTGGGGCGAACGTGCCATCGAGCTCGTCGTGGCCGGACGCCCACGGACCGCCGCGCTCGTCGGCCGCCTGCAGCGCGCGATGCACCGCCGCGGGGACGCGGTCGTGCTGTCCTCCTACCTGCTGCCGGTCCCGACCACGGTCGTTGACGTCATCGCCGGCTGGGCGGGCATGAGCCTGCCGCGCTTCCTGGTCCTGGACGCGATCTCGGCGTCGCTCTGGGTGGGTGCGCTCGTCGGGCTCGGCTACGCCATCGGCCAGCCCGCGGTAGACGTCGCGAACGCGATCTCACGCTACGGGCTGTACATCGGGCTCGGCCTGATCGTGGTGGTGGTGATCCGCTCGGCGCGACGGGTGCCGCCGGACGGTTCGGCGTCGCTGCCTGAGTGACCTGACCCGGCGCGGGCGGACCGCCTCAGACCTCGACCGCCCGGTCCCGCAGCCAGTCGGCGACGTCCCCGGGCGGCTTCCCGTCGAACTCGCTGCGAGCGGCCAGGCGCAGGATCGTCTCGTCCCCGGCGCCGACCTCGTCACGCCGATGCCCGAGATAGGCGGTGATGGCCGCGGCCATGGTCACCGCCGGCCCGGGTGGCTGCACGGCGAAGCGCGCGAGCAGCGATTGCGTCTCGCCGTTGAGGTCGTCGATCGCGGAGATGGGCTCGTCACGATCCTCGAAGGCGAGGCGCAGCTCGTCCACCTCCGGGTCCACGCCGTCGGGGTCGACGATGTCGGTCGCCCGGCGGACGACCTGCGCCAGGGTCGGGGGAAGCGGTTCGGTCGGCATGCTTTGCGGATGGCCGGGGCCCGCCACCGGCAACCGCACCCGGTTCGCTCCGAACCCCGGGCATCGCCACCGAGGGCCGCCGAAGGACCCGGGGGCGCGGAACGGCGCACGTCGTCGCGATCCCTGACGGCGTCCCACTACCGTGCGTCATCGTGTCCGCACCGCCGAGCGCGCCCGCCGACCAGCCCGGCTGCGACCACGCCGGGTGCACCCGCGAGGCGGACTACCGCGTCCAGATCGACGGTCGCCCGGCGCTGCTGCGCTGCCGATGGCATGCGGACGCGGCGTGGCGCCCGCACGCCGGCACGGTCACCGTCGCCCCGCTCCACGGGGAGGTCCCGCTGATCGACACGCACGCCGGCCGCCGTGCCACCCTCCTTCCCGCCCTGCTTATCGCCCTCTGCCTCGTCCTCGTCGTCGTCGGCTTCGCCGTCATCGCGCCGGTGATGCTGCGCAGCTGAGTGGCCACGCGACGGTTCACGGCGCGCGTCCCTGGGGACGTACCGCCGTAGGTATGAGCCCGCGCGAGCCCACCGCCCCGTCCGGCCTGCCCTCCCCGCCGCCGCGCCGCCACCGCCGCGCCACCGTCGTCGAGGTGACGCACCTGACCCCGCACCTGACGCGCGTGGTCCTCGGCGGGGTGGACCTGGAGGGCTTCGGTGCCGGCGCGTTCACCGACCACTACGTGAAGCTGCTGCTGCCCCCGCCCGGGGCCTCCTACCGCGAGCCGTTCGACGCGGAGGACATCCGCGCCCGGCTGCCCCGGGAGGAGTGGCCCCGGACCCGGACCTACACCGTCCGCGACTGGGACCCGGAGACGGGCTGGCTCACCATCGACTTCGTGATCCATGGGGACCGCGGCGTGGCCGGCCCGTGGGCCGCGGCCGCCGAGGTCGGCGACCAGCTCCAGCTCAGCGGTCCGGGCGGCGCCTACGCTCCCGACCCCGACGCCGACTGGCATCTGCTGGTGGGCGACACGAGCGTCCTGCCGGCGATCAGCGCCTCGCTGGCCCGCGTGCCGTTCGGCGTGCCCGTGCACGTGGTCCTGGAGGTCGAGGGGCCCGAGGACGTCCTGGTCCTGAGCACCCCGGGCGTGCTGCACGAGACGTGGGTCTTCCGGCAGGACCGGGCGACCCCTGACGCAGACCCGCTCCTGGACGCCGTCGCGGCCCTCGAGTTCCCGGACGGCGTCGTGCACGGCTTCGTCCACGGCGAGGCGAGCACGGTCCGGGCGATCCGCCGCCACCTGCTCATCGAGCGTGGCGTCCCGCGGGAGGCGCTGTCGGTCTCCGGCTACTGGAAGCGCTCACGCGACGAGGAGGGCTGGCGCGAGGACAAGGCCGAGTGGAACCGCCTGGCGGAGGCGGACGTGACGACGGGCTGAAACGCCGAACGGCCCGGGTCGCTCTGTGCGAGCGACCCGGGCCGTCGGTCAGACCGAAACCACCGACGGGCTAGACCCCGCTGAGCTCCGCCTTGAGCGCCTCGGCGAGGCTGCCCGGGAGGATCCGGTAGGAGTGGAACTCCATCGTGTAGTTGCCGCGGCCCTGGGTGGCGGAGCGGATGTCGTTGGCGTAGCCGAACATCTCCGACAGCGGCACCTCGGACGTCACCGAGAGGACGCCGCCCGGGCGCGACTCGCGCTCACCGACGAGGCCACGGCGCCGGGCGATGTCGCCCATGACCCAGCCCAGGCCGTCCTCCGGCACCGTGACCTCGACCGACATGATCGGCTCGAGGATGACCGGCTTCGCGCGACGGCAGGCCTCCTTGAAGCCGATGTTGCCGGCCATCTGGAAGGCGATCTCCGAGGAGTCCGTGTCGTGCGACTTGCCGTCCGTCAGGGTGACCTTCACGTCCTCCATCGGGTAGCCCGCGACGACGCCGGAGGCCATGCCGAGCTCGCAGCCCTTCGCGACCGCCGGGATGTACTCCGTCGGGACGTTGCCGCCCTTGACCTTGGACTCGAACTCGAAGCCCTTGCCGGGGTTCGGCTCGACGTTCAGGTAGACGACGCCGTACTGGCCCGAGCCACCGGTCTGCTTGATGAACTTGCCCTCGATCTTCGTCGCCTCGGCGGTGATCGTCTCGCGGTAGGCGACCTGGGGCCGACCCGTGTTGGCGTTGACCTTGTACTCGCGCTTCAGGCGCTCGACGGTGACCTCGAGGTGCAACTCGCCCATGCCCGAGAGCACGGTCTGCCCGGTCTCCTCGTCGGTGCGCATGCGCAGCGACGGGTCCTCGCGCACGAGGTAGGCGAGCGCGACACCGAGCTTCTCCTGGTCCGGACGCGAGACGGGCTCGATCGAGACGTGGACGACGGGCGGCGCGAACGAGATCGACTCGAGGACCACGGGGGCGCCCGGGTCGCACAGCGTGTCGCCGGTCGTGGCGTTCTTCAGGCCGATGGCCACAGCGATGTCGCCCGAGTAGACCTCGGTGACGTCCTCGCGGTCGTTGGCGTGCATCATCAGCAGGCGGCCGATGCGCTCGGTCTTGCCCGTGGTGGAGTTGAGGATCTTGTCCCCGGCCTTCAGGGTGCCGGAGTAGACGCGGAAGTACGTCAGCGGGCCGGCCTGCGGGTCGCGCTGGATCTTGAACGCGAGCGCGGAGAACGGTGCGGTGTCGTCCGGCGCACGGGTCTCGTCGCCGTCGGACGCGGTGACCTCGCCACGGTCGAGCGGGCTCGGGAGGAAGCGCGTGATCGCGTCGAGCAGGGGCTGGACGCCCTTGTTCTTGATGGCGGAGCCGCACATGACCGGCTGCACGCCGTTGGCCAGGACCGCGAGGCGGATGGCGTCGGCGAGCTGCTCGGCGGTGACCGACTCCTCGTCCTCGAGGTAGGCCTCCATGACCGCGTCGTCGTACTCGGCGACGGCGTCGATCAGCTCGTGGTGCGCCGCGTGGGCCGCCTCCTGGTACTCCTCGGGGATCGGGCCGGTCTCGTAGACCATGCCGTCGTCGGCCGCGTACGTGATCGCGACCATGTCGACGAGGTCGATGACGCCGCGGAAGTTCTCCTCAGCGCCGATCGGCAGCTGGATCGCGACGGCGTTCGCGCCGAGGCGGGCCCGCATCGTGTCGATCGCCTTGGCGAAGTCCGCGCCCTGGCGGTCCATCTTGTTGACGAAGCAGATCCGCGGCACGGTGTACTTGTTCATCATGCGCCAGACCGTCTCGGACTGGGGCTCGACGCCGGCGACGGAGTCGAACAGCGCGATCGCGCCGTCCAGGACGCGCAGCGAGCGCTCGACCTCGGCCTGGAAGTCGACGTGGCCCGGCGTGTCGATGATGTTGATGCGGTGGTCGACCGCGTTCTCGACGTTCGACGGCTTCCAGAAGCACGTCGTGGCGGCGGACATGATCGTGATGCCGCGCTCCTGCTCCTGGTCCAGCCAGTCCATCGAGGCCGCCCCCTCGTGCACCTCGCCCATCTTGTGGACCTTGCCGGTGTAGTAGAGGATCCGCTCGGTGGTGGTCGTCTTCCCACTGTCCACGTGGGCGGAGATTCCGATGTTGCGGGTCTTCTCGAGGCTGATCTGGCGGCTCATGTGATTCGGCTTTCGGCTTTCGGGTCTGAAGGTGGGGTGCGCAGGCACGGGGCTCTGCGCTTCGCCGGCGGCATGGGCCGCATCTGGTCATCCGGTCCCTGGCGATCGGGGCGCGGGCGGCAACTCGCTCGCGCTGGAGGGGCGCGAGGCGGCTGCGGGGCCGGGCGGAGAGCGGCCGCGGACGGCCGGCGCTACGCCCGCTCAGCGAAGGGCTGAACGAGAACCCGAACGGGCCCGGGCACGACCGAACAGCACGCGAGGAGCGTGCGCGCGGGAAGACGTCGGCGCAACGGGAACGACCATCACCCCAAATGGTAGCCCACGCGGGCGTTTCCGCACCCCGCGGTCACCATCCGGACACCGGCGACCGCGTCAGTCGGCGACCTGGAAGCGGACGCGGGCCTGGTGGCCCCGCTTCCGGCACGAGATGTTCGCTCCCGCGTCGTAGGCCCTCACCACGCAGGTCCAGCCGCTGACCCGGCCGGTATTCGCGTACGTCCTGGCCACGAGGCGGCCCTTCGTGCAGGTGGTGTGCGTGACCGACACAGGGCCGCTGGTGCCCGTCGGCGTCTCCACCGCTGCGCACTTCAGGGTGCGCGTGGCGGCGCCGGTCGCGGCGGGAGCAAGGGCCGCGGTCAGGGCGAGGCCCGCGAGGACGGCCGGGGCAAGATGGCGCATGAGCCGACTCTACGCGGCCGGCGCGCCCCGGGGGCCGGGGATGCGCCGGAAGCCGAAGGGCTGGCTCTCGCGGCCCGCCTGGACGAACCAGCACTCGCCTGACATGTCGCCGTCCAAGAGCGTCATCACGGTGTCGATGACGTCCTGCACCGGGATGATGGGCAGGCCCTGCCCGGTCAGGCCCTCGCGGATCGGGGCGATGATGGCGGTCTCCGCGAAGCCCGGGCAGACCGCGTTGATGCGGATGCCGTCCGCCACGAGCGCCGGCCCGAGCGACCGCACGAGGCCGACGACCGCGTGCTTGTTGGCGGCGTAGAACGGATCCATGGGAACCGGGGTCAGCCCGGCCAGCGACGCGGTCGCCACGATGGAGCCGCCGCCGCGCGCCTTCATGGCCGGCAGCACCGCGTTGATCCCGAAGACGACGCCGTCGAGGTTGACGCCCATCGCCCGGCGGTAGGCCTCCAGGTCGAAGGACTCCCCCGGCCACGTCCCGCTGACGATCCCGGCGTTGAGGAACGCCAGGTCGAGCCCGCCGAAGGCATCGACCGCAGCCGCGACGGCGGCGTGGTTCTGCTCCGGGTCGCTGACGTCGCAGCGGACGAACCGCGTGCCCTCCCCCGCGTCCGCGACGGTCGCCCGGCCGCCCTCCTCGTCGACGTCCACGGCCAGGACGTGCACGCCGCGGCGGGCGAGCGTCTGCGTCAGCGCCCGGCCGAAGCCGCTCGCCGCGCCGGTGACCAGGGCAACGTGCTCGCTCATAGGCGAGCGAGCCTACCCGGGTCCGGCGATCAGTCGACGGCCGGCGCGGGCTCCGCGGACGGCGGCGCGAGCGACGAGGTCGTCGCGGCGGGGAGGTCCAGCGCGATCCGCGGCACGTCGCCCCACAGCTGCTCCAGGCGGTAGAACGCGCGCGTCTCGCGCGTGAAGACGTGGACCACGACGTCGAGGTAGTCGAGCAGGATCCACGTGGCCTCACCCGTGCCCTCCACGCGGCGCGGCAGCACGCCGTGCTCCTTCTTCATGCCCTCGTTGATCCCGTCGTGGATCGCCTTCACCTGCCGCTCGGTGTTGCCGGAGCAGATCAGGAAGACGTCGGTGTACCCGGCCACGCCGCGCAGGTCGAGCGCGACGGGCTCGAAGGCCTTCTTGTCGGCGGCATACGCGGCCAGCACCTGGGTGAGCTGCTCGGGATTCACGCTACTGACGGTACAGCCCGTGGCCCTCGACGTACTGCGCGACCGCGTCCGGGAGCAGGTAGCGGACCGGGCGCCCGGCCGCCACCCGGCGCCGGATGTCGGAGCTCGAGAGGTCCAGCCGCGGCATGTCGAAGAAGCGGACCCGGTCCTCCGCGGGGTCCAGCGGCCGCAGGCGTGCGGCGATATCCGCGCGCGCCACGCCCTCCCGCTCGGCGACCGCGAGCGTCGCCAGGGCCAGGATCGCGGCGGGCTCGCGCCACGTCGGCAGCGAGTGCGCCATGTCCCCGCCGACGATGAAGACCAGCTCGTCCTGCGGCTGCTCGGCGGCGATCGCGCGCAGCGTCTGGACGGTGTAGGACGGCCCCGCGCGGTCGATCTCACGCGTGGAGACGACGAAGCGCGCGTCCCCCGCCACGGCCAGGCGGCAGAGCTCGGCCCGCGCGGCCGGACCCGGATCGTGAACGAGCTCCTTGTGCGGCGGCGTGTGCACGGGCATGAGCACGACGCGGTCCAGGCCGAGCTGCGCGTGGGCCTCCTGCGCCATGACCAGGTGCCCGACGTGCGGCGGGTTGAACGTCCCGCCGAGGATCGCGATGCGCGCCATCGCCCGGTCCGCTCGCCGCTACGGCCGCACGTGGCCGTCGCCGCGCACGACGTACTTCGTCGTGCACAGCTCGCGCAGGCCGATCGGCCCGCGGGCGTGGAGCTTCTGGGTCGAGTTGCCGATCTCGGCGCCCATGCCGAACTCGCCGCCGTCCGTGAAGCGCGTGGAGGCGTTGACGTAGACGCAGGCCGCGTCGACCGTCCGTTCGAAGGCGCGCGCGGCGGCGACGTCGTTGGTGATGATCGCCTCCGAATGGCCCGAGCCGTGCCGGTTGACGTGTGCGACCGCCTCGCCCACCGAGTCGACGACCCCGACGGCCAGCGTCAGCGCGAGGAACTCGGTGTCCCAGTCCTCCTCGCTCGCGTCGAGCAGGGCGCCCGCGACGTCGGCGCCCGCCAGCGCGCGGGTCCGGCCGTCGACCCGCAGCTCCACGCCGGCCGCGCGCAGCGC
>JAOPZU010000372.1 GCA_025963955.1 Solirubrobacterales bacterium | reverse complement strand
CCCGTCCCGGCCTCGCCGGGCCGCCACGTCTACTCCGGCGTCACCGACGTCCTTGCCGGCGCGGTCGCGCCGCTGGTCCCCGGGGCGCGGCTCGACCCCGGCCGCCCGCTGCGCCTCGCGCTCGTCGTCCCCCACTTCTCCTTCGGCAGCGGTGGCCACCACGTCGTCTTCCAGCTCGCGCACCACCTCGAGCAGCGCGGCCACACCGTCTCCTACTGGGTCCACGACCCGTTCGGCGAGTGGCCGGACGCCACGGGCCCGGCGCTGCGGGCCGCGATCCGCGAGCAGTACGCACCCGTCGAGGGCCCGGCGTTCAGCGGCTTCGCCGACTGGTCCGGGGCCGACGTCGCGCTGGCCACCGGCTGGCAGACGGTCTACCCGGTGCTCGGGCTGGACGGCTGCCGGGCCCGCGCCTACCTGGTCAACGACCACGAGCCCGAGTTCTACCCGACGTCGCTCGAGTCGCTCTTCGCGGCGCGCACCTACGAGCTCGGGCTGCCGTGCCTCGTCGGGGGCGGGCCGTGGCTCGCGGACCTGCTGACCCAGCGCTACGGCGCGCACGTCGTCGCCCGCTTCCCGTATCCGGTGGCGCCCGCGTTCAGCCCGCGCCCGGTGGACCGTCGCGAGGACACGCTCGTCGTCTACGGCCGGAACGTGACGCCGCGGCGGGCGGTCGGCCTCGCGCTCATCGCCCTGGAGGAGCTGAAGCGTCGCCGGCCCGACCTCCGCGTCGTCCTCTTCGGTGACGAGGGCGCCGCGCCGCTGAACTTCCCCTACGAGCACCACGGGCGCATCAGCCCGGAGGACCTCTCGTGGGTCTACTCCGAGGCGACGATCGGCATCGCCTTCTCGCTGACGCACGGCTCCCTGGTCCCCCACGACATGATGGCCTGCGGCCTGCCGGTGCTCGACCTGAAGGGCTACAGCACGGCCGCCGAGCACGCGGCGACCGGGCTGGTGGAGCTCGCGCCCCCGGACCCGCGCGCCATCGCCGACGCGCTCGAGCGCCTGCTCGACGACCCGTCGCTGCGCGCCGAGCGCGCCGAAGCCGCGCAGGCCTACGTGGCCCGGCACACGTGGGAGCGCTCGACCGACCTGGTCGAGGACGGCCTGCGCCGGATCCTCGCCGCCTGAGCGGCGCCGCTTCGGCGTCCGGTCCCGGGCCACGTGCGACGATGGCCCGATGAGGCGCGGGGGCTCGGTCCAGCTGGCGAAGGTCTTCGGCATCCGGGTCGGGGCGACGCCGAGCGCGTTCTTCGTCCTGTTCGTGCTCATCGTCGTCCTGTCGAACTACTTCCAGGACGTGCTGGACGGCTCGAGCCAGAAGGCGTACCTGTGCGCGGTCGCCGGCGCGCTGCTCTTCGAGCTCTCGCTCATCCTCCACGAGCTCGGACACGCGCTGACCGCTCGCCGGTACGGCATCGGCACGACGGGCATCGACCTGTGGTTCTTCGGCGGCGTGGCCAAGCTCGACCGCGAGGCCGACACCCCCGGGCAGGAGTTCAAGGTCGCGGCCGGCGGCCCGCTGGTCACCGCGGTCATCGTCGGGATCTGCCTCGGCCTCGGGCTGCTGGGCCCGCGCTTCGGCACCGTCACCGACGCGGCGACGCTCACGCAGACCACGGGTGCCACGCCGTTCACCGCGGTCGTCGGCTACCTCGCGGGCATCAACCTGCTGCTGCTCGTCTTCAACCTCATCCCCGCCTTCCCGCTCGACGGCGGGCGCATCGCCCAGGCCATCGCCTGGAAGCTCACCGGGGACCGCAACCGCGGCACCCGCCTCTCCGGCCGCCTGGGCCTCGGCTTCTCCTACGTGCTCATCGGCGGCGGGCTGTTCCTCGCGGTGACCGGGGACGTCGCGGACGGCGTCTGGTTCATGGTCCTCGGCTGGTTCATGGCGCAGAGCGCGCGAGCCGCCGTCGTCGGCTCCAACGTGCGGGAGACCCTGGAGGGCGTGACGGCGGCGGACATCATGGCCCCCGACCCGCTGACGATGCCGCCCACCGTGTCCGCGCTCGAGGCGCAGGAGCAGTGGTTCAGCCGCTTCGACTCGCCGTTCATCGTGGTGGCGGAGCCGGACGGCCGCTACCTCGGCACGCTGACGGCGGCCCGTGTCGCGGGGGCTCTCGCGGACGGCCGCCCCGTCCTGCCCGTGCGCGAGCTGCTCGACGACCCGGACGGCCACGACGCGGCGCGCGTGGCCCCCGGGCTCGGCCTGGAGCACCTGCTCCAGGTGCCGGCGCTGCGGGCGGTCGGCGCGGTGATGGTGGTCGACGAGGCGGGGCTGCTGCGCGGGGTCGTCACGGTCGAGCAGGTCCAGCGGGCGCTCACCGCCGCCGTGCCGCGACGCTAGGTCCGCGCCCGCTAAATCCGCCTGGCTCGGTGGGTATTCGAGCGTGCCCAGACGGTCCGAGGGGCAGGCTGCCGCGGCCCCTCTGCCGTATAGAGTGCGTTCCCGAAAGCCGTCCGTCGCAGAGAGAGTCAAGTTGCCATCACATGACGTCCTGATCATCGGCGCTGGTCTCGCGGGCCAGCGAGCCGCCCTCGCCGCAGCCGAGACCGGCGTGTCCGTCGCGATCATGAGCAAGGTCCATCCGGTCCGCTCGCACTCGGTCGCCGCCGCCGGCGGCATCAACGCCGCCGTCTCCGTCGACGACGACTGGCGTTCGCACGCCTACGACACCGTCAAGGGCTCCGACTTCCTCGGGGACCAGGACGCGATCGAGGTCATGTGCTCCGAGGCGCCCAAGGAGGTCATGCACCTCGAGCACATCGGGGTCACCTTCCACCGCAACGACACCGGTCATCTGGACCTGCGCGCCTTCGGTGGCGCGTCGGTGAAGCGGACCGCCTACGTCGCGGACATCACCGGGCAGGCCATCCTGCACGTGCTCTACGAGCAGCTGATGAAGCACCACGAGACCGTCGACCGGTACGAGGAGTGGTTCACGACCTCCCTCATCCTCGACGAGACCGGCACCTGCACCGGCTGCGTGGCGCGCCACATCCGCTCGGGCCGCATGGAGGTCTTCACCGCGAAGAACGTGATCCTCGCCTCCGGCGGCGCCGGGCAGGTCTGGAAGCCCACGACCAACGCGCTCATCTGCACCGCGGACGGCATCGCGCAGGCCTACCGCGTCGGCGTCCCGCTGATGGACATGGAGATGGTCCAGTACCACCCCACCACGCTGGTGGAGAACGGGTTCCTCATCACCGAGGGCGCCCGCGGCGAGGGCGCGCACCAGCTCAACAAGGATGGCGAGCGCTTCATGGAGAAGTACGCGCCGAACAAGATGGAGCTCGCCTCGCGCGACGTCGTCTCCCGCGCCGAGCAGACCGAGATCCTCGAGGGCCGCGGCGTGGGCGTGAACGGCGAGGGCATCTACCTCGACATCACCGTCGTCCCGAAGAAGCGCACGCTCGAGGCGCTCCGCGAGATCGTCAACATCGGCAAGGACTTCGCCGGCGTGGACATCACGAAGGAGCCGATCCTCATCCGACCCGGCCAGCACTACATCATGGGCGGCGTCAAGACCGACGTCGACGGCGCCACCGACGTCCCCGGCCTCTACGCCGCGGGCGAGGTCGCGTGCGTCTCGGTCCACGGCGGCAACCGCCTGGGCGCGAACTCGCTGCTCGACACGCTCATCTTCGGCCGCCGCTCCGGCGAGCACGCCGCCCTGCGGTCGAAGACGATGGCGATGCCGGTCAACGACGACTCGATCCTCAAGCGCGACGAAGCGATGATCGCCGAGATCATCGGGCGCGAGAAGACCGGCCGCCGCATCTCGGAGATCAAGGACGAGCTCGGCACGACCATGAACGAGAACCTCGCGGTCTACCGCGAGGAAGCGGGCATGCTCAAGGCCCAGGAGATCGTCCGCCGCCTGAGGGAAGAGGCGAAGACCGCCTACATCGACGACCGCGGCACCGTCTTCAACCAGGACGTGCTCGGCGCCATCGAGCTCGGGTACATGCTGGACGCCGCCGAGTGCTGCGTGAGCGCCGCCCTGGAGCGCAAGGAGTCCCGCGGCGCGCAGTTCCGGACCGACTTCCCGGACCGGAACGACGAGGAGTGGCAGAAGCACATCAACACCACGATCACGGCGGACCCCGACGCGGCCCCGACGATCAGCTACTCGCCGGTGACGATCACGCAGTGGCAGCCCGAAGAGCGCAAGTACTAAGTCCCAGGAGCTGAGAGCACCCCCATGGAACCCAAGAAGCCCCCGCAGGATTTCACCCTCCGCGTCCGGCGCTACGACCCGGAGTCGGGCGAGGCGCCGTACTGGGACGAGCACACGATCAACCTCGAGCCCCACCGCTCGGTCCTCGAGGGCCTGCTCCAGGCCAAGGGCAAGTTCGACGGCTCGATCGGCATCCGCTGCTCCTGCAAGGCCGCGATCTGCGGCTCCTGCGGCGTGCGCGTCAACGGCCAGCCCGGCCTCGCCTGCCACACGCACCTCTCGGCGGCGCTGAAGACCTCCAAGGACGGGGTCATCGAGGTCGAGCCGATGGGCAACATGCCGGTCATCAAGGACCTCATCGTCGACATGGACGCGGTGCACTGGAAGAAGATCCAGCGCGTCACGCCGTGGCTGCTGGCGGACGACGAGAACATGCCCGAGCGCGAGCACATCGTGCCGAAGCAGGCGATGGTCGACGTCACGCAGTCGATGGCCTGCATCCAGTGCGGCGCCTGCGTCTCGGACTGCCTCTCGATGGAGGTCGACCCGCTGTTCATCGGCCCGGCCGCGCTCGCGAAGTCCTACCGCTTCGTCGGCGATCCGCGCGACACCCAGCAGGCCGAGCGCCTGCGGGACATCGCCGAGGACCCGCACGGGATGTACTCGTGCACGCACTGCTTCAAGTGCATCGAGGCGTGCCCCAAGGGCGTGGCCCCGATGTCGCAGATCATGCGCCTGCGCCGCCGTGCCACCGGCGATCACCACATCAAGGACCGGAACAACGGCTTCAACCACGAGAAGGCGTTCGTCAAGAACATCAACAGGAACGGCCTCCTCCACGAGAACGACCTGCTCGCCGACTCGTTCGGCGGCAAGCTGAACCCGGCCTCGGGCCTGTTCCTGGCCAAGTCGCTGCCCGTCATCACCCGCGCGCTGCTGCGCGGCAAGGCGACGCTCAAGGTCGCCCTGCTGCACCCGCACAAGGCGCCGAAGGACGTGAAGCGGATCTTCGACGAGATCGAGAACCGCCCGGAGCGCAACGAGTTCAACCTGTACATCTCGGGAACCGACGAGGACAACGCGCCCAACGCGCAGGAGGCGCCGGACACCACGGGTCCGCTCGCCGGCAAGGAGAGTTCCGCCGCATGAAAAAGGTCGCCTATTGGCCCGGCTGCGTCAGCCGTGGCTTCACCCCGGAGCTGCACGGCTCGATGGCGAAGGTCGCCCCGCTCCTGGACCTCGAGCTCATCGAGCTCGACCGCGCCTGCTGCTCGGGTGCCGGCGTCATCGCCGAGCACAACCAGGAGCTCGCCGACACGCTGAACGCCCGCACGTTCGCGATGGCCCAGCAGGAGATCCGCAACGGCGCGGATCTCATGATGAACATCTGCTCGACCTGCCAGGGCGCGCACTCCGAGAGCCAGCAGCGGCTGGACGCGAGCGCCGAGTACCGCGCGCAGGTCAACGCGAACCTCGCCCCGGACGGGCTGGAGTACCAGCCGAACATCTCCAACAAGAACTTCCTCTGGATGCTCGTGGAGGAGATCGGGCTGGACGTCCTGAAGGGCAAGGTCACGCGTCCGCTGACGGACCTCAAGGTCGGCCCGTTCTACGGCTGCTACGTGGTCCGCCCGACCGACCGGCTCGGCATCGACGACGAGCACCCGCGCGACACCTACCTGTCGCTCGTGATCGAGGCGCTCGGCGGCACGGTCATCGACTACGCCGGCTCGCACAAGTGCTGCGGCTTCCCGATCATCACGATGAACACGGACGCCTCGTTGGCCCAGGCCGGCCGGCACCTCGGTGACGCCAAGGACGCGGACGCCGACTGCGTCGTCACGCCCTGCCCGCTGTGCCACCTGAACCTCGACCTGCAGCAGCCGCTCGCGGGCAAGGCGGTGGGCCGGAAGCTGAACATGCCGGTGCTGCACCTCCCCCAGCTCGTCGGCCTGGCCCTCGGCCTGTCGCCGAAGGAGCTCGGACTGCAGCGCCACGTCGTGAAGCCCACCGCGGTCATCGACTGGACCACGTCCGTCGTCGGCTCCGTGGGGGCCGGCTCGTCGGGTTGGTAGAGGACCCCGCAGCGTCCGGGGCGCCGCGCGCGAGCGCGGGTGCCCCGGCTGCGGGAGCCGCGCCGCAGCAGGTCGCCGACCTGCTGCGCACGTTCTCGGCGGGTGGCTCACGCCGGCGCC
>JAOPZU010000358.1 GCA_025963955.1 Solirubrobacterales bacterium | reverse complement strand
GGACACCTTGACCGGCGGCCACCAGAGCGGATCGGTGCCGGCCGTGCCCCGGACGCCCGGGCCGCGGACCAGGAAGCGGTCGGCGCCTCCGGTCAGCAGGCGCCCCTGCAGCATCTGCTCCAGCGGCGGGACCTCGACGTCGGCGCCGGCGCGCCGGGCGATGTGCGCCGCGACGACGTCGGCCTGCTGGCAGGCCAGGCCCCCCTGCTTGACCGGCCGGTCGGTGGCGTCGCCCACGGCGTAGACGTCGGTGAGCCCGTCGACCAGGCCCTCGTCGCTCGCGCTGATGAAGCCGTCTGCGCCCGCGGGGATCCCGGCCAGCGGACGGCCGACGAGCGTCGGGAGGGCGACGATCCGGTCGACGTGGACGTCGGGCTCGGTCCCCAGGACGATGCGGCCCCCCTGCGGCACGTGCGCCTCCACGCCGCAGTGGACGCTGACGCCGGCCGCCTCCAGCAGGGCGGCGACCGCTTCGCTCGCCGCGGGGCCGAAGATTGCCAGGGGCGCGGACTCCGGCGTGATGAGGTGCAGCTCGACGTGGTCCATGTTCATGGCCCACACGTCCTCGGCCGTCATCAGGGCCAGCTCGTAGAGCGGCAGCGGCCAGGTGCATCCGACGGGGACGACGAACGCGGCCGAGCGCGACCAGCCCTGCTCGAGGTCGGCGAGGATCCCGTTGAGGTCCAGCGGATGCTCGCTGAAGGTCAGCGCGTGGTCGAGGGCCGGCGTGGCGGCGGCGCCGTGCGCGATGAGCAGGACGTCGTAGGCCAGCACCCGGTCACGGGTCAGCACGAGGGTCTTGGCGGCGGGATCGACGGCGAGCACCGCGCTGCGCAGGAAGACGCCGCCGTGCTCGGCCATCACGTCCGCGAGCGGCAGCGGGTCGGCGAAGCCGCGGGCGAACGGCTCCGCGACCGCCAGCGGCGGCAGCGCGAAGTCGGGCTCGGGGGCGATCAGCGTGATCCGGACACGGGAACCGGCGAGGTCGTGAACCGCGAGCACCGCCTCCAGCGCGGCGATGCCTCCTCCGACGACGACGAGGTGAAGGGGATCGCTGGCGGAGGACGTGCTCATGCACGGATCCTCCCGCGCGTGCGGCCGGCCGTCATCGGGGTTCGTCCCGCCCCCGCGTCCGTGGTTCCTACGGACCTCCGCGGCCGAGCGGCAGCGTCAGGGTCACCGTCGTACCGCCGGCGCCCGTGCTCTGGACCCGCAGCGCCCCCGCCCCGATGTCGGCACGCTCGCGCATGCCGAGCAGGCCGTAGCCGCCGCCCACGTGCCCGGAGTCGTCCGCCCGGAAGCCGCGGCCGTCGTCCCGGAGCGTGAGCTCGAGCTCCGTGGCCGACGCGTGCAGGCTCATCCAGGCCCGAGCGGCTCTCGCGTGCTTGACGACGTTGGTCAGCGCCTCCTGCGCCACGCGGTAGGCGATCGTCTCGATCTCCGGATCCAGGCGGCGGTCGCCGAGCTCCAGGCGCAGCTCGACGGCCAGGCCGTCTCGCTCCCGCACCTGCGCGGCGAGCGTCCGCAGGGCCGGCTCCAGGCCGAGCTCGTCCAGGACCGGCGGCCGCAGGTCGGCGATGATGCCGCGCAGCGCGCCGATCTCCAGTTCGAGCTGCGAGATCGCGACGCCGAGGCGCTCGTCCGTGGAGGCCGGGTCGCCGCGCCGGGCGGCGGAGAGCGCGAGCTTGATGGCCCCCAGGCCCTGCAGCGTCTGGTCGTGCAGGTCGCGCGCCCAGCGGCCGCGTTCCTCCTCGGTCGCGGCGATGGTCTGGCGCAGGCGCTGCGCTTCGACGGTGTGGGCGGTGGCCACGGCGGTGGCCGCGCTGGCGGCGAACGCGAGCAGCCCGCGCTCGTCCTCGGCCGAGAAGGCCGCGACCGGGCCGACGTGGTCGAACGCGGAGAGGACGCCGAGGCCCCGGCCGCGGAAGATGAGCGGGACGATCAGCGCGCTGGAGGCGCCGCTCAGGCCGAAGCCGGCGGGGTGCCAGGAGAGCCCCGTGGCGACGTCGTCGACGCGGACGGGGGCACCGCCGAGCAACGCGGCGCCGGCCGTCGACCCGTGCAGCGGCACGTGCGCGCCCGCCGGCGGCGTCGCCCTCCCGGCGTGCGCGGCCAGGTGCAGGACCTCGCCGTCGAGCAGCCACAGCAGCAGCGAATCGGCGCTGACCAGTGAGCGCGCGCGGGTGACGATGAGCGAGAGGATCCGGTCCAGCTCGGTCTCGCCGCCGAGCGCCAGGGCGATGTCGCGGGCGGCCTGGAGGCTGTGGACGGCGTGCTCGAGCTGGACGCGGCTGCGCTCGGAGGTCCCGAAGAGGCGCGCGTTGTCGATCGCGATCGCCGCCCATTCGGCCAGCACGACGATCGAGTGCAGGTCCTCGTCGTCGAAGTCCTCGCCGTCGCGCTTCTCGGTGAGGTAGAGGTTGCCCCAGGCCTGATCGCGGATGACGACGGGCGCGCCGAGGAAGCCGCGCATCGGCGGGTGCCCGGGCGGGAAGCCGTAGGACCGTGGGTGCTGGGAGACGTCCTCCAGGCGGATCGGCACGGGCTGGTCGATGAGCAGCTGCAGGATGCCGCGGCCGCGGGGCAGGTGGCCGACGGCGGCGTGCATCGCCGGGTCCTCGCCGACGGTGAGGAACTGGGCCAGGCCGTGGCGGTCCTCGTCCAGCACGCCGAGCGCGGCGTAGCGGGCGCCGCAGATCTCGCGGGCGGCCTCCAGGATCCGGCGCAGGAGGACGTCGAGGTCGAGCTCGGCCGTCAGCGCGCGGCCGATCTGCAGCAGCTGGCGGGAGCGATCGGCGTCGCGGCGGGCGCGCCGGTCACCTGAGGCGGGGATCGAGATCACTCCAGCCTACGGTGGCCGCGCGACGCGGATCGGGGCAGACCGCCATCGCAGGCGTATGGTCGACGGAGTGACACCCATCCGCATCGTCCTGGCCGACGACCACGGCGTCGTCCGCGCCGGGCTCCGCCTGCTCCTCGACGCCGACCCCGACTTCGAGGTCGTCGCGGAGGCGGCGGACGTCGACAGCGCCCTGCGAGCGGTCCTCGGCCACAAGCCCGACGTCCTGATCCTCGACCTCAACATGCCCGGCCTGCCGTCCTCCCTGGAGGCCATCCCAGGCGTCGTGGACCGCTCGCCGCACACCCGCACGGTCATCCTGACGATGCAGGAGGACCCGGAGTTCGCCCGCCGGGCGCTGCGCGCCGGCGCCCTCGGCTACGTGCTGAAGGAGGCCGCCGACGTCGAGCTGGTGGAGGCGGTGCGGCGCGCGGCCGTCGGGAGGACGTACCTGAACCCGGCGATGGGCGTGAAGCTCGCCACGATGCCCGAGCAGGTGACCGGCCCTCCGGGTGACCTCTCCGCCCGGGAGGCCGAGGTCCTGCGGCTCATCGCCTTGGGCCACACGAACGCGGAGATCGGCGAGCAGCTCTTCCTGTCCGTCCGCACCGTGGAGACCCACCGGGCGCACATCCAGCAGAAGCTCGGCCGCAGCAGTCGTTCCGAGCTCGTCCGGTACGCCCTGGACCATGGTCTCCTGGACGGAGCCTGATCGGCGGACGCCGGCGCGGGGTCATGCCCGCAGGCGGGCCGGCGGGGCCGCGGCCGGCACCGGCACGCTGACGCTCACGACGCCGCCGTCGCGCGTCTCGTGGTGCTCGCCGTGCTCGCGCAGGACGGCGAGCATGTCGGTGTTCTCGCACAGGACCTCGGCGTAGACCTCGCGCAGCCCGAGGCGGGACGCGGCCGCCAACAGCTCCTCCAGCAGGGCGGCCGCGATCCCGTGGCGCCGCCACGGGGC
>JAOPZU010000350.1 GCA_025963955.1 Solirubrobacterales bacterium | reverse complement strand
GAAGAAGAGGCCGCGTGTGCATTCGTACGGGCCGGCCACGCGTCGGAGGGTCGTTCCGATTGAGAACGACCCCGAGCCCCATACCCGGTCTGCGGCCCTCCGCGGTCTACGTTCAAACGAGACGGTCAACGGCGTGGCCATCCGGTTGAAGATTCCTTGCGCCTAGCTTCGGCCCCCGGGCAGCCCTGCTTCAGGCCATCCAGAGCTTCAAGCAGACCCAAGCCCCTGCAGTTCCCTTGCCCGTGACGCCAGCTCCCTCCCGCCCCAAGGCCTGGAAGCAAACGTGCGGACGGGGCAGGCTCACCACATCGCTGCGAATCAGGAGACGACATGTCCGCTAGGGATGACCGCCCGTCACAGCCGGCCGACAGCATTGGGCGCGACGCTGCTCCCGGTTTCCGAAGCGGCGGGCTGACGCGGCCGCCGGCGTTCGTCTGTCCGTCGTGTGCAGCCGTCTCGCATAACGCTCGCGAAGTCGCCAAAGGCCACTACGGCGTATGCCGCGGCTTCACCGGCGGGCACGGTGCGAGTCTGACCGCAGTCGACTGAAAGCTGACTCCCAGTCAGCAGGTGGGCCTCCAAGCGTAGTCCGGCACCGCCTGCTGAACCGATGCCCGTCAACCGCCCGTATACGACCCCTCACACAGCCGTGCCTCACCAAACCACCAGTGCTCCTTCCGCGCGAACGGACATTGGCGTCACTACCGCTCCGGACGAGATGGACCGGTGACGGAGGTGACGGAGGTGGTGCTCCTATCCACGAGAGGTGACGGCGGCCACAGCTAGCGGGTCCGCCGCCGCGCTGCTGCTCGTCGCCGGGCGGGAGTACGCGATCCCGTCTACCTAGCCCGACATCTCGCCGAGCAGCCTGCGCTTCTGCGTGGTGAACTCCTCGTCGGTCAGCACGCCCTGGTCGTGCAGTGCGCCGAGCTTGGCGAGCTCGTCGAGCGGGTCCGCCGGAGCGCCGAAGCCGGCTCCGCCGCTGAGGACCGTCGCGCCGGCGCCGCCGAACTGCGTGCGCAGCGCCTCACTCAGCGCCTGCCTGTCCCCTCCGGACGCGGCCTTCGCCGTGCGGACGGTGTTGAGGATGTCCTGCATGGAGCCGAGCCCCGGCACCACCGTGGCCATCGCCCCCGCTGCCGGCCCCGCGGGATCGAGCATGAGATCGTCGTGATCCTCAGGATCGAAGATCACGGCGATCTGCGAGCCGGCCACCGGCGTCGACATCTGGCCGAAGCGCAAGCGCTTCTCGACCTCGAAGGATGGATCCCCGGCAGGCTCGACGCGCAAATGCGTTTTAAGGATCACCTCGGTGTCGGACACGAGAGCGCCACCGTTGTGGCTGACGGCCATCCCCCGATCGGAGATAGCCAGGACGGTGGCGGGTGCATGTGTGCCGTGATCCTCGAGCTTGCGCTGAGTGCGGCGGGACGGTTTTCCGAGCATGAAGCGAAGCTAGACCGCCGCGGTTCCGCGCGCAGTGTCAGTCTGGTGTCAACCCTCGAGTGACGTCCCGGCTTGCGCGCTAACGCGGGACCATCTCCGTCTTGAGGAGCGCGACGAAGCGATCGGTGTAGTCGTGCGTTCCCGCCGAGCACACGATCGCCGTGCCGTCGGGCAGACCCAGCGTCAGGGTCGTCTTCGCCCCGCCGCGGTCGACGCCGCGAACCTGCAGCCGGGCCCGCTCCCACGAAGCGACCTCGGGTCCAATCGCGGAGCCCGACCGGGAGACGACCGACTCGTAGACGCGGACGTTCTCCGGCGTGACGGCAAGCACGAACGACGCTGGCAGCCCGCCGGCGCGGTCGCGGTTCCCTGCCTTCTCTGCCGCCCTGACCAGCCGCCTACCGAGCAGCCCGCCGGTGAGACTGCCGCCGAGCGCAGCCGCGCGGCCCGCGACCTCGTTGCGTGGCGGAGCGAAGAGACACGCCCCCAGCACTTGCTCGGGACACTTGTCCTGGACTCGGGCGAGCCACTCGGCGGTGGCTTTCTCGACATCGGCGGCTGACGGCATACGCATGACGGCTCCTCGCATCGTTTCCTGGGTAACTCGAGAGTGCCCGAGCGAGCCAGGCTGCGCAGTGTCGGATTGGTCTCAGGTGAGCGCGAGCGGTCGGCGACCGTCGCACGGTGCCAGGCCGGTTCGGGCTCGACGGTTGCCGTCGGGATGTCAGCCTCCGCTCGGCCTTCGGACCGGCCACCGGTTCCTGCTGCGTTCAAGCCGGAACACAGGCAGACTCGTCAAAGGAGCCGGTCGCCTCCTGACCTCCGGTCAGCACAGCCAAAGCCAGAGCAGACTAGATGCCAGAGCTGGCGTGGGGCTCATCAGCCCCACCCCCGGGCTGCGCACAACGGCAGTCCCGCGTCGGGTTGGCGGCATGAACTCTTCAACAAAGCTGCCGGCTGGTGGTGGGCGGTCATGACGAGCGCCCCGCGCCTCGGCGGCAGGACGATCGCACCGGATCTGCCGGGTCCAAGCGCCGGCGACCCCCAACGTGAGGTGCCCCAGCAAGACCTGATCGTTGATCACGCCGTCATGGTCGTATGAGCCCCCGGGTCAACGTCAGGCTCGACGAGCCGGTGCAACAGGCGCTCATCGCAGCTGCTGCCCTACGCGGCTGCCGCCCCGCCACCCTGGCCGGCGAGCTGCTCACCGGCGCCATCCTCACTCGGTCCGCGCTCGATCCCGCACCGTCCGCGAACCCCGCGCCAGCCGCGTCGACTCCGGGCTCCGAGGTCGGCGGTAGCGAGGGACAGGACGAACCAGCGTCCTCCGCGACGCGGCCCGGGCCGAACCGCGCACTCTGGCTTCAGCTCGACCGCAGCCGCGAATGGCAACACGACATGTGGAACGCCGTCGAACGACTGCGCCACGACTATCCACACCTCGGCAGCGCCGTCGACGAGAACTGGCACACCCGCCGCTACACCCGCGACGGCCTCATCGCCCTCGCCGTCTGGCGCGCCGAACTGGACACCGGCCGACAAGCCGACCCTCGGCTTGAGCACCAATGGCAGCACGCTCTACGCGACTTCCAACGCCAGCACGACGACATCCGTCGCTCGCTCCGAGGCGCCGTCGAGCGACACCAGGCACCCGACGCCTGGTGACAAGCTGAGCCGGGTCTCGCCAAATGCAGATCCCCTCGAGCGTGAAGCGGCCGCGGCCTTCGGTCGCAAGGCCGTTCCCCTCTCGAGGGGTCGCGGACCCGCGCCGCGCAAATCGGCCGTGTCACGTCGTGTTCCGAGCATGGGACCTTCCGCCGACTCCCCCGCTCCCCTCGACGCCCCACTGTCGACCCACCGGCGCGGGAGGCGGCCGATCCCCGCAGTGCGCGAATCAGCGCCCGCCCGCCTGACCAGGGCAGACGTGATGCGTGCGCGCGAGGTGGCTGCGATGACCGGCCTCAGTGCGAGCACCGTCTACGACTGGGCTCGGCAGGGCAAGCTTCCCTGCCGACGCCGCGGCAACGTGCGGATCTTCCTGCGCTCCGAGGTCGAGCGCTGGCTGCTGGACCCCGAAGCCGACTTCTAGTCAGTCTGGCCGGGTGCCGGCTGCTCGCGCACGGCCCGGGGCATGAACGCGGCATCCATCCGATCCATGAACTCCTGCGACCAGCGAGCCGCGACGTAGCGGTCGGTCGTCGACAGCTTCGCGTGTCCGAGCAGGTCGCGCACCTCGACGGCGGTCGCACTGCGGGCGGCAATGCTGCCAGCGGCGTTCCGGAGAGCCTTCAGCTTCAGTGGGCGGAGCTCGGCGGCGTCGCGCGCGGCCTCGTAGCGCCTCCGGAAAGCCGACTCGTCGAGCACGCCACCAGCGCGGCTGCCGAAGACGAAGTCCTCGTCATCGCTGAAGTCCGGGCGGCCAGCCTGCCGCAGGAGTGCCTTGAGCGCGGGGGTAGCGAGCGGGACCCAGCGAGCGCGGCCGCCCTTCGGCGTACTGACCTCCACCCCGGCGGATATCGCGCGCGCCACATGGATCATGCGGCCTTCGAGGTCGACATCCGCCCACCGGAGGGCGCGGGCCTCACCGAGCCGCAAGCCGACGTAGAAGAGCACGCGCACCATCTCCGCGTCCTGAGCGTCTTCCACGGCTCGGGCGACCGCCTCCGCGTCGTCCACGTCCCGCTGGGGTCGGTGCGCTCCCGTCGCCAGCGCGTCAGCCAACTGCTCGGCCTCGTGCACCTCGTAGTAGTCGAAGCCTCCGACCGGCCCCTCCTTGCGCTTCGAGACGGCTTCCACAGGGTTGCTCGGCAGCTCGTGGTTCTCAGCCCGACGACCCCATGAATAGACCGTCGCAAGCACCTGGCGGTACTTGTTGACGTTGCGCGGTTTGAACCCCGCTTCCTCGAGCCCGCGAAGGAACTCGGCGACCTGCCGTGAGGTGATGGCGCGCACGTCCGCGTCGCCGAAGGCGGCCATGATCCGCCCCTCCGACGCCCCGGGGCCGCGCTTGTGCGGGGTGCCGGGCTCGCGCAACAGCGACTCGTAGTCCCGCATCGTGGAGGGCTTGGCCTCGCGGGCGAGGTCGGCGATCCACTCGTGCGCGAGCTCGCGGAAGGTGAGCGGCGCCTCCTCGACCACCCCGCGGCGTCGCTCCTCCAGCGCGAGCTCAGCCTCCACCCGGCCGACCAGTTCGTCGGCCCCACCGGGTGCCGTTCGCGGATCCCAGTAGCCCGCTACGACCCTCCCCCGTCGCTTGACCCATCCCTCTCCAGACGGATCGCGGTCGAGCCACGCCGGCCCCAGACGGCGTTTGACCTGCCGGCCGCTTTGCGCTGGGGAATGCCACTTCACCTCGTAGAAGGGCGAGCCGTTGTGGTCGCGGATAAGCAGGACCGAGCGCGGGACTTGGGCCAGCATGAACGGCACCATATCGCGTGGGTACCACGATTTTGCCCGTGGGTACCAAACTCTCGTGGGTACCAATATGGGTACCAAACGCATCCGAAAACGCCTTCAAACAGTGCTTTTAGCCATTCTGCAAAGCCCGGAAACAAAGGCTTTTGGGCAAAAGCCGCGGCCTGGCAGCCAGAAGGTTGAGGGTTCGATCCCCCCTTGGCTCCACTACGAGAAGCCAAGGGTCTCGTCGTTCCGGGCTACGGCAGCGGCTTCAGCCCGTGGCCGAGCGCGGACTCGCTGCGGTACTCGAACTTCTCGCAGCCGGCGAACGTCCAGTTGCGCTTGCGCGACTTCGGCACGTAGACGATGTCGCGACCGCTGCCGCAGTTCACGCTTCCGCGCCCATAGCGGACCTTGATCGCGTCGTTGCCCGGGCCGCCGTCGATCGTGTTGCGGCCGTGCGAGGAGTAGAGGAAGTCGCTGCCGCCGGCGCCGTACAGCTTGTCGACCTGGCCGACCGGCTGGTTCTCACCGATGTAGTCGCCCCACAGCACGTCGCCCACGTCGCCCCCGTAGAGCGTGTCGGACCCGTGGAAGCCGAGCAGCTCGCTGCTGCTGTCCTGCGGCCCCCGCATGATCCCTCCCGAGGGGCCCGCGATGTGCACGTTGGCGCGGTCGATCGTCGGCCAGAACTCATGGCCGGCGCACTTGCTGGTGGTGCCGCACGCCGTGGCGTGCGCGGCCGTCCCCCCGAGAGCCAGGGCAGCAACGGCGAGAGCGAGAACCAGAGCGAAGCGGTGCATGGACTGAATCTACCTCG
>JAOPZU010000338.1 GCA_025963955.1 Solirubrobacterales bacterium | reverse complement strand
CGATCACGTGCGCGCGGCAGCGCTCTGCGTACGGGCCGCTCAGGTCCGCCACCGCGAGGACGGGGACGTTCGGGGCGCCGTCCGCGTGCGGGGCTCCCACGTTCAGCTGGACGGGCGGCGCGGTGCGGCCGTCCGCCTCGACGTAGGCGAACCAGGTGCCGTCCGCGGGGAGCCGGACCGGGGCCGAGAACGTCCGGCCGCCGTGGCGGCGGAGCGCCAGCCGGATCCCGGCGGCCTCCCCGGTCCGGGTCAGGCGGACGCTGACGGCCTGCGGCAGCGGCTCGCCCGGCGTGGTCCCGACCGTGAGGACGTTGGCCCCCCGGCGCGCCGGGGCCAGGGCGACGGGCGCGTTCGCCTTTGGGAGCAGCGCCGTCGCGAAGGCGGCGCCGGGGAACAGCGTCCCGCGCTCGGCGGGCAGCGGCTGGCCACGGCCCTGAGCCAGGCCGGACAGCGTCGTGGCCAGCACGAGGACCCCGACGACGCCGACCGCCTCCAGGCGCAGCAGGCGGGGGCGCGGGCCGGGCGCGCCCTCCCCGCGCGAGCGCCACCAGGCCGCGGCACCGGCCAGCGACACGAGGCCGACGAGCACGGCCTTGATGATCACGATGCGCCCGTAGTCCGACCAGCGCAGGAAGTACCAGCGGTCGACCTCGCGGATCGCGGCGAGCGCCCCCGTGAGCACGGCGACGCCCAGCGCCCCGGCGGCCACGGGCGCGAACGCCCGCGCTCCGTCGGCGAGGCGGACCTCGCGGCGGCCGCCCAGCACGACGAGCGCGAGGACGCCGCCGAGCCACAGGCCGGCCGCGAGGACGTGCGCCCCCTGGTCCAGCAGCGCCCAGAAGGACGGCACCGACAGGACGTGGCCCGACAGCGCGTAGGTGAGCAGCACGGCCGCGCCGGCCCCGAGGTACACGGGCGCGCGCAGGGCCGCGCGCCGGGCGGAGACAAGCACGAGCGCCGCGGAGAACACCACCACGACGACGGCGCGCACGAGCTCGGAGACCCCGGTCGCGCTCGCGGTCAGGAGGCCGAGATCAAGCGTGCTGCCGGTGCCCGAGCTCGCGCCCGCGACGACGCCCTCGACCGCGGCGAAGCCGACGAGCACCCAGGCCAGCGGCGCGACGGTGAGCAGGACGCCCGGGTTCGGGAGCACGTCGCCGTCCTCGTCCGGCGCGGAGGCCGGGATGTCGTGCAGGCCGCGGCGGCGCACGAGCGCCAGCAGCACGAACCCGCCGAACAGGAAGGACGCGGAGAGGATGCCGAGCCAGCGCCCGACGATCTTGACGAAGCTGTCGCCGGAGGCGCTCTCGCCACCGCGGCCGCCGCCGACGCCCGAGAGCTTCTCGACGCCGGGTGGAGCGGCGCCCTTGGCGCCGGCCACGCCGAAGGCGAAGCCGCCGTTCACGATGTGCCCGTCGTCCCCGAGGGCGCTCCAGCGCACCTGGTAGACCGCGCTGCGCAGCATGGTGCGGGGTTTGACGGTGAGCGTGCGGCGCCCGTCGGCGGCCTGCACGGCGCTCACCGGGAGCGTGGCTCCGGTCGGTCCCAGCAGGCGGATGCGGGAGCCGCGCGCGACGGCCGGCTCGGACAGGGCGACGCTGATCGCGGACGGCGATGCCGTCGCGACGATGCCCGGCTGCGGCAGCGCCTGGATCAGGAGGGGGTGCGCCCAGACGGCCGCCGGCCCGGTGCCCATGAGGGCACCGAGCGCGACGACCGCGCCGAGCAGGACGCGGCGCGTCTTCACGGCAGCGTTCCGCCTACTTCTTCTTCGTCGCCGCGGCCGGGCACGGGTGGTACGTGCGCGTCCGGGTGACGGTCTTCCCGCGGGTCGTGGTGAGCTTCAGCACGACCTTGACCACCGACCTGGTCGCCTTGCGCAGGTCGACCTGGGCGTGCAGGCGGCCGTTCCTGGCGCGCGTCACCTTCAGCCGCTTGCCGGCCTGGGTGATCACGGCGCTCCTGACCTTCTGGCCCTGGCCGAGATTGTCCACGGTGATCGTGAACCGCCGGCGGCCCGAGCACTTCGCGCCCGTCTTCACCGTCGCACTGCGCACCGCGGCACGCTGGACGACCGGCGTGTTGTCCGGGCAGATGCCCGGCGGGCAGACCCAGATCTCCGAGTGCGGCTTGTAGAAGCCGGCGTCGGGGTTCCCGGGCCAGTTGCGGCGGTTGAAGTTCACGCCGAGGCTGCCGTTCTTCTCATCACGGAAGTTCTCGTCGTACGCCAGCTTGCCCGTCGGGTCGACGTTCACCGTGTAGAAGCGGTGATCGCCGTCGACGCCCGTGCGGGAGACGAAGTAGTTCGAGAACGTCAGCCGCGTGGGCACGCCGTTCTGGTCGATCGAGTGGTTGTCGATGGCGCCCCAGTGCGGGCCGCCCGACGTGATGTCCTTGACCGGCAGCACCGAGATCAGGAACGGGCAGTCGGCGACCTTCTCGCCCTTGGCCAGCTTGTTGAACAGCTGGATGCCCGTCAGGTTCAGGCCACCGGCGTGGATGCCGCGGGACAGGTCGCAGTCGACCGTCCCGTCCTGCGCCGACTTGATCAGGGGCGAGATGTCGATGTCGTAGACCATCTTCGCCTGACCCTGGTCGAAGTAGTTGTCCGAGCCGGGGTTGCGGCCCTGGACGGCACGGAACAGGATGCGGTTGTTCGGCGAGACCTGGTGCCAGGCACCACCGGCGCAGCCGCCGGGCTCGTCGACGTCCTTGCCCTCGGTGGACAGGACCTGGGACAGGCCGTCGTTCCAGACCTGCTTCACCTGCGAGGAGAAGTCACCCTTGGCCTTGGTGATGTCGGGCGTGAAGAACACGCCGCCACCGCACATGGACCCGTCGAAGATGCCCTTCGAGTCCAGGCCGTCCTTGTACTTCTTCGCCGCGTCCGGGTAGGTCTTGGCGGCCTCCATGATCCCGTACTGCTCGTGCGCCCGCTGGGCGGGCTCGAGCGGGCCGTTGGGCACGTGGGCGGCGCCCACGAGCTTCGGCTTGCCGGCGTTGGCACCCGAGATGTCCCAGGACCGGATGGTCGGGCGGAACGCGTACTTGTCGATCGTCTTGAGCGGGTCGAGCACGATCTCGCGCGGCTCCGCGTAGTCGGACGTGATGCCCATGCCGAGGTCGGTGCGCATCTCGATGCCGTGCGGGTTGGCGCACGTGCCGACGGGACGGGCCTCGCGCAGGGAGCAGGGCTCCGGGACGCCGTTCGGGTTCTTCCCGAGCCCGAGCGCCGTGCCGATGCCGCCCGCGGGCGACTCGGACTCGACGACCATGCCCTTGTCCTTGTCGGGCTTGAAGGTGACGATCTCACCGGGGGAGCCGCCGAAGTCGGCCAGCGGACCACCCATGAGCGTCAGGTAGAAGCGGCCGTTCGCGCCCTTCTCGTAGGCGTCGGCGATGGAGCCGCCGGGCGTCTGCGTGATCGGGATCTCGTTCTTGAGCGTCAGGTTCGGGATGTCGGACGCGTCGAGGACGTGCGTCGTGCCCGTGAACAGGCCGCCGGCGAGGATCGGATCCCCGTCGTGCCACTCGTACTGCATGTGGTGCGCCTCGTTCTCCAGGCCCCACGGAAGCGGGAGCTGGACGAAGTTGACGACCTTGCCGTAGTCGATGTTGTCCGTGCCGTCGAGGTTCTTGGCCCGCATGTCGATGACCTGGAAGCCGTCGAGGCCCGGCAGGAACTGCGGGTTCAGCAGGTCGCCGAGGCCCTGCGGGTTGACCGTCGAGGCCTGCACGAACTTGCTGATGACGTCGGCGTTCACGTCCGCGACGTTCTGCTTGGACGACCACACGACGTTGTACTCGGGCTTCGCCAGCGGGTCGGGCTGCTTGCCCTTGCCCGCCTCGTAGGCGGCCTCGGCGGCCTTCCACGCCGCGACGGCCTTGTCGCGGTTGGCGATGGCCCCCTCGGTCGGGTTGTTCTTGACCTTGCCGACGGCGGTCGCGTGACCGAGCGTGTTGGCGAGCCACTCGGGGTTGATCGGCAGGTCGCCGAGCCCCGAGGGGTCGCTCTGGGCCAGAGCGCTGCCGCCGAGCCCTCCCGCGCCGAGCGCGAGGGTCACCGTTGCTACGGCAAGCACGCCCAAGCGGCGCCTCACCCCTGTTCTCCCTGCCATGCCGTCCAGCCTCCTGAGTCGTTCTCGCGAATGCGTGCGTGCGGGACTCCCAGCCCCGCGCTCGCAAAAGTATACAAAGTCGGTGGGGATTACGGGTATTCGCCGTCAGCGCCCGGCGGGGATCTTCCCGGTGCCCGCCAGGGCCGGCAGGTACGGGCGCAGCTGCGGGAAGTCGCCCGCCCGGTGCGCGGCGTTGTGCAGCGCGTCGCCGGGCTGCGTGTAGGCGCTCTGGGACGGCCCTCCGGGGATCGCGAACGCGCTGTTCGGGTCCAGGCCGATGAAGAACCGCGCCCAGCGGCCCTTGGCGTCGCCGCCCTGCCCGAGGTCGTCCGTGTTGGAGAACCACGCGGCGATCGTGCGGGTCCGCGGCGCGAGGTAGTCGAGCATCGGCACGACGTCCGCCAGCGCCGGGCCGAGCGCACGGAGCGCCGGAGTCAGGACGGGCAGCGTCCGGTCCAGGGAGCGCAGCGCCGGCCGCGCGGCGGCG
>JAOPZU010000312.1 GCA_025963955.1 Solirubrobacterales bacterium | reverse complement strand
GGCGGACGCCGCGCGGGCCGGCGTGGGACGCGCCTCCGGGCGCCAGGTGCTCAGCCCGCCCGCGTCCTGCCCGGGGCCGGCCGGCGGATCGGGCGTGAAGAGCAGCATCGCGACCTCGATGGCGGCGATGCCGTCGACGAGCGCGTGGTGCGCCTGGCCGACGAGCGCGAACCCGTCCGGCTCCACGCCGCGCACCAGGTAGATCTGCCACAGCGGCTTGCCGGGCGCCAGCGGCCGGGAGAGCAGCGTGCCGGCCAGCGCGCGCAGCTCCGCGGGCCCGCCCGGGCGGGCCAGGGTCAGCTCATGGACGTGCTGCGCGATGTCGAAGCCCGGGTCGTCGACCCAGCGCGGGTCGCCGATCCCGAGGGCGGGGAGGCTGACGCGCCGGCGGAACCGCGGCACGAAGTCCAGCCGCGCGTCCAGGTGCCGCCGCAGCGCGGCGAGCGACGGTGGCGCCCCGTCGAAGCGCATCGTCCACCCGACGTGCAGCGGCGCCTCGGCGGTGTCGAGGGCCAGGAAGCTGTAGTCCAGCGCACTGAGGCGGTCAGGCGCAGATGAGGTCTGGCGCGTCAAGCTGCGTCCATTCTGCCGCATCCCGGGGCGGCTCGCGTGGGCACTATCGTCCGCTCCATGTCTCCGGTCGTCGACGTCTCACACATCCGTGCGGCCAATCCGGGGCCGTTCACGCTCACCGGGACCAACAGCTACGTCGTGGGCCGGGACGGCTGCTGGATCATCGACCCGGGTCCGGACCTCGACGAGCACCTGGAGGCGATCGCCGCCGAGGTCGAGGCGCGCGGGGGCGCGGCGGGCATCCTCATCACGCACGACCACCGCGACCACGTGGACGGCGTCCCGCAGCTGCTGCGCCTCCTGGACGGGGACGTGCCGGTCCACGCGGCCCGCTACAAGCGCGCGGACGTGCGACTGAGGAACGGGGACATGGTGGGCAACTTCGCCGTGGCGGCCACCCCCGGTCACGCCCCCGATCATCTCTCCTTCGTCCTCTACGACACCGTCTTCAGCGGGGACGCGGTCCTGGGGGAGGGCTCGGTCTTCGTGGCTCCCGACCCCGGCGCGCTGCGCGGCTACCTCGCCGGCCTGGAGCTGCTGAAGGCGCTCATGCCACGGCGCATCTGGCCCGGTCACGGCCCGGTCGTCGAGGACCCCGTCGCGAAGATCGACGAGTACATCGCCCACCGCCTGGAGCGCGAGCGCAAGCTCGTGGAGGGCCTGGCCGCCGGTGCGCGCAGCGTGGACGAGCTGCTCGACGCGGCCTGGGGCGACGTCCCCGCCGGCCTGCGTCCAGCGGCAGCGGTGACGCTCGCCGCCCACCTGGACAAGCTCGAGGAGGAGCACCGGCTGCCCGCGGGCGTGGAGCGGCCGCCGTGGCCGGTGCCGGGGCTCGCCGCGCACGTGTGAACTGCTTTCAGCTTCGCGCTGGACCGGTCGCGTGGCCCGGACTACCCTCGGGCGATGAGCACCGCCGAGCACCGCACCTTCTGCCGGATCTGCGAGGCGAACTGCGGTCTTCTCGCCACCGTGCAGGACGGGATCCTGACCAGGCTGCGTCCCGATCCGGACCACCCGCTGTCCCAGGGCGCGGCCTGCCCGAAGGGCATCGCGATGACCCAGGTGCACGGAGACCCGGACCGGCTGCTGCACCCCCTCAAGCGCCGGGCGGACGGCAGCGGCCACGACCGCGTCGGCTGGGAGGAGGCGCTCGACGACATCGGCCGGCGGCTCGCAGCGATCCGGACCGCGCACGGCGGCGGCGCGATCGGCTGGTACATGGGCAACCCCGGCGCCTTCAGCTACTCGCACCCGGTGTGGGTCAAGGGCTTCCTCGACGCGCTGGACTCGCGGCACTACTACACCGCCTCCTCGCAGGACGTCTCCAACCGCTTCGCGGCCAGCGCGCTGCTGTACGGCTCGCCCGCGGTCGTCCCGATCCCCGACCTGGACCACGTCGACCTGCTGCTGATGGTCGGCGCGAACCCGTGGGTCTCCCACGCGTCGCTGCTGACCGCGCCGCGGATCAAGGAGGACCTGAAGGCGATCATGGCCCGCGGCGGCCGGGTCGTCGTCGTCGACCCGCGGCGGACCGAGACCGCCCGGCAGTGCGAGCACGTCGCGATCCGCCCGGACAGCGACGCCTGGCTGATGCTCGCGCTGCTGCACGTGCTCTTCGCGGAGGACCTCGCCGACCGCGACGCGCTCGCCCGGCAGGCCACCGGTTCCGGCTGGCTGGAGACCGTCGCCCGGGAGGTGACCCCCAAGCGGGCGGCGGAGCACGCCGGGATCGGCGCCGACACGATCCGCACGCTCGCCCGCGACCTGGCCGCGGCCCCGCGCGCCGCGGTCTACGGCCGCACCGGCTCCTGCCTGGGGCGCTTCGGGACGCTCGTCTCCTTCCTGATGGACGCGGTCAACCTCGTCACGGGCAACCTGGACCGCCGCGGCGGCGCGGTCTTCGGGCTGCCCGCGGTCTCCTGGACGAGGTGGCCGAGCAGGTCGGGGCGGACACCTACGGCTCGCGCTTCTCCCGGGTGGGCGGCTTCCCGGACGTCCTCGGCGCGATGCCCGCGACGCTCATCCCGCGGGAGATCACGACGCCCGGCCCTGGAGCCCTGCGCGCGCTGCTGGTCTCCGCCGGCAACCCGGTCCTCTCGGTGCCCGACGCCGGGGCGATGCGGGGTGCCCTCGAGCAGCTCGAGCTCATGGTCTCGATCGACCTCTACGTCACCGAGACGAACCGCCACGCCGACTACATCCTGCCCGCGACCTCGTTCCTGGAGCGGGAGGACCTGCCGCTGGCGACCCTCGCCTTCGCCCGCACGCCGTACGTCCAGTGGACCGAGGCGGTCGTCGAGCCCGCCGGGGAGGCCCGCCAGGAGTGGGAGATCATCGAGGCGATTTCGCGGCGCCTGGGGATCGTCCCGAACAGCGACCGGCGCGCGCGGGCGCTGGGCCGCCTGGGCGTGCGGATCACGCCCCGCCGGATGATCGACGGGCTGCTGCGCACCGGGCGCTACGGCGACGGCTTCGGCCTGCGCCGCACGGGCGCCCGCCTCAGCCTGAAGACCGTGGCCGCACAGCGGAGCGGCATCAAGCTGGACGACGAGCTGCCCGTCGGCGTGCTGCGGCGGAAGGTCCGCCACGGCGACGGCCGGGTGCACCTCGATCCGCCCGCGATCGCCGGGGAGGTGCGGCGGCTGCTGGCCGATGGCGCCGTCCCGGCCGACCCGGCGTTCCCCGTCCGGTTGATCGGCCTGCGCGAGCTGCGCTCCCACAACTCGTGGATGCACAACGCGCCGAAGCTCATGAACGCAGCCCGCTCGCACGCGGCGCGCGTTCATCCCGAGGACGCGGAGACCGTGGGCGTGGCGGACGGCGGCCGGCTGAGGATCGTCTCCAAGGACGGCACGATCGAGGTCGACGTGCGCGTGACCGACGAGCTGTCGCCGGGCGTCGTCGCGGTCCCGCACGGCTGGGGTCACCACGGCGGCTGGCAGGTCGCGAACGCGGCCGGCGGCGCGAACGTCAACGTCCTGGCGGGCAGCGCGCCGGAGGACCTCGAGCCGCTCGCGGGCATGGCCTTCCTCAACGGCATCCGGGTGCGGCTGGAGGCGGTGGTGCCGGTGGCGGCGGCGGACGGCGCGGCGCCGGTGCGAGCGCCGCTGCCGGCGTGATCCGCGGCCGTCCCGCGGCTAGGGGC
>JAOPZU010000548.1 GCA_025963955.1 Solirubrobacterales bacterium | reverse complement strand
GGGTCCGGCGAGATCGACATCGCCGAGGTCTACAGCCAGTACCCCGACCGCGCGATCCCCTACATCCACTACAACGCTGCGGCCCTCGACCCGAACGTCACGAATACCGCGTGCCTGATCGCCAACCCGGCCACTTTCCACACGTACGCGGTCGAGTGGACCCCGAGCACCATGAAGGTCATCTACGACGGGCGGACCTGCCTGATCGACACCTGGAACCCAGCCACCCCGCTTCTCAGAACGCAGCCGTTCGACCAGCCGTTCATTATCGCCCTCACCCAGGCGCTCGGGATCGGCACCAACGCGTTCGACCCTGCCACCACGCCCCTGCCCGCCACCACGAGCATCGACTACGTCCGCGTCTGGAGATAGTGCGTGACCGGTAGACGCCTTCAACGTGCAGATCACATCGGACAAGTTCGACGGACGGAGCCGGTCACGAATAAGATCCTCGCCGCACCGCGCCCTGAGCACCCCTGGGGGTCCCACATCGAGGTGATTGCCGCGGCCGACTAGGCGCAGGGGGGCGTGACCGCGTCAAGGCTTACTGACAACCGGATGTGCCCGGCTGCGGCCATCCCCTCCAGCAAGCTGCGCAGGTCCCCATCGCCCGGAAGCGATACCGGCGTCCACCCCGTGAGCGACAGCAACCTGTCGATCGACTTCGCCTTCACGTCGGGGGCGGCCCGCAGCCCCGACGGCACGTCGTTGCAGTCCACGAGCTTCTCCAACAGCTCGGCCTCGACCTCCGTGGCCCGCAGCGCGAGCCGGCGAAGGTTGACGACGTTGTCTGCTTCGACCTCGCGCTGGTAGCGGTCGAGCTGATCGGCGTAGGACTGTGCGTGCGTTTCATCGCGCCAGCGCCGGAGCGTGGACTCTCCGATGGTGAAGGAGATCAGCTTGGCCGCGTCCTTCGGTGAGCCTCCACAGGCAGCCAGTGCCTGAACAGCCTCAGAGACTTGGAGCGGGGTGTGGATCGCAGCCATCGTCTGAGTGTCCAGGCCTGCGCGGCGGGTCCGCGGCTGTGTCACGACACGACGATGTTCTTCACGGCCTCCGGCCCGGGACGCCTGAAGCAGGCGCGCGCTCTGAGCACAAGGTGACCCTCCAGGACCTCGCCATCGAGCTCGCCGAAGGCGACGGTGACGCAGGTATCTGCTTCGAGCTCGCGGTGCATGAAGCCATCACAAACCAGGACCCGCTCACTACCCGTTGGCGAGTGAGGTTCTGGAGGACTTCTGTGGCATCGGCGGCGGCTCCGCCTCCATCCTCTTCGGTCCAGAGAAGGACGGGGCAATCCCGATCATCGAGTCCGTTCAGGACGCGCTGACTGAGGACTCCCGCTTGTACTTCGGCAACCGTGGCCATCCGCCGAAGCTACGCCGCTAAATCCCACAGATCGTGCGTGCTTTCCGACGAAACGAGGAGCGGAACAAGCTCCTCCGAAGCATCCGAGGGATCTGGAAGGCAGACCTCTTCTTGGGCAACCCGCAAGCGGAGAAGTGGGTCGGCACCACTGTGAAAAGGTGGCCACTGCCGCGTGAACTCAAGGGCTGGCGCCACTACCGCTCCGGACGGTGGCTGTCGGGTAAATCCAGAGAGATGAGCAGCGCGGCCGCCGAAAGTGGCGAGTCGGGGCGGGCGGCCGCCCCGCCTGGTCAGGGCGTGGCGGTTGTGAGGCGGTGGTTGTGGAGCTTGAGCAGGTTGTGGGTGGCGGCGATGAGGCGCCATTCGCTGCGGCAGGCCGCTCGTCCGCGTCGTTGGAAGCGTCTGATGCCGCGGTTGAATTTGATCTGGCCGAAGACGGGCTCAACGGTGATCTGGCGGTGGCGGTAGAGCGCGCGGCCGGCGTCGGTGCGCAGCGTGCTGCGCATGAACGCGTAGAACCCGCCGGTCCAGCCCGCGCGAGCCGTTTTCGCCAGGCCGCCGTCGGGCGGAACAAGGACGGTCATGCCTTGGCTGACGATCGCTTCCATCTGGCGCTGGTGCCAGTAGCCGGCATCCGCGAGCACGACCTCTGGGTCGTCGAGCTCGGCCGCCTGAAGCTCGCGGCGGGCGGCGTTCACCATCGGCTGCAGCTGTCCGAAGTCGGGTGAGGTAGTCGTGATCTCCGCGGCGACGATGAGCTGGTTCTCGTTGACCGCCAGCTGCGCGTTGTAGCCCTGCTTCGGTGCCTGCCCGTGCGTGCGAACCACCCGTGAGTCAGGGTCGGTGATGTTCATCAGCCCCTCGGGCGCCGCGGGCACCTCGAACGGCGTGAGCTTGCCCGCGGCCATCCGCCGAGTCCCGTCGGCCGCAACGCCTCGCGCTCGCCAGGCCTCGTAGGCAGCGTTGGCGTGGTGCTGGACCTCGAGCTCTTCTTCCAGGCGGCGGCAGGCGTCAAAGAGCCGGTCGGTGCGCTCGTGCGGGATCGGCCGCGCCTGCTGCTCACGCTCGTTGTCCAAGGCGCGGCGACCCTCGCGAAGCCACGCCCGACGACCCTGCGGCCGCGTGACGAACTGCTCAGGATCAAGCTCGACCTGCAGCGACGGCTCATCGTCCGCAGGCGCGTCGCTGCCGGGCAGCGGCTCGGTGTTGCGCTCACGGTCAAGGCGTTCCTTGGCCTCGCGCAGCGCCTTGCGCCGGCCCTCGCGAGTACGGAGGTGCTCGGGGAGTTCGTCGCCGCGTTCGCGGCCGTAGAGCTCGTCCTCACGGGCATCGGTCTCGCCGGCCTCGCGGAGGATCTCGCAGGCGATCTGCCCGAAGTCCCGATATGCGATGATCGACGCA
>JAOPZU010000291.1 GCA_025963955.1 Solirubrobacterales bacterium | reverse complement strand
GCTGCGGCCCGTCCTCACCCCGCTGACCGCGCTCAGCAACCAGCTGAACCCGATGGTGACGTTGCTCGGGCGCTACGGCTGCGACATCGTCAACCTCGGCTCGACCTTTCGCAGCATGACCGGCTCCGGCGGCACCGGCCACGGCCCCAACGGCCCGTTGAAGGAGTTCCGCCTGCAGGCGATCGCCCCCTCCGTCGGCGAGGTCGCCAGCGTCGACGCCACGAACGACCCCCAGTTCGTCTTCGACCCGGCGCCGACCCCCTGCAAGTACCTGTCCAAGCCCTACCCGCTCGCGGTCACGAAGGTGCCCCAGGGATGAGCTCGCTCAGCCAGCGGATCGGCGGCCGCTCCGCCGTCATCGGCCTCGTCATGCTCACGATCGTCGGCGTGCTGGTCGTCGGCAACTTCACGGGCATCGTGCGCGGGCTCTTCGCGAAGCGCGGCACCTCGGAGGTCGTCGCCATCCTGCCCAGCAGCCAGCAGCTGCGCACCGGCAACTACGTCCGCACCCGTGGCGTCGAGGTCGGCACCATCAAGCAGCTGGACAGCGTCGACGGTGGGCGCGCCACCCGCGTGACGATGCTCGTGAAGAAGTCCGCCGGGCCGCTGCACAAGGACGCCCACGTCAGCCTGCGCTGGCGCACGGTCCTGGGGTCGGCCTTCTACCTCGATCTCGACCCGGGTCACGCGACGGACGGCCCGCTGAGCGGCCCGATCCCCCGGACGCAGACGACCAACCAGGTGGAGCTCGACGACGTCACCTCGATCTTCTCGGGCGGCGCCCGGACCGGGCTGCAGTCGATCCCCGGCGAGCTCTCGCAGGCCTTCCGCGACCACGACGTCCCCGGGCGCCTGCTCAACGACGTGGCCGACGCCTCGCCCGCGATCACCAAGGGCGTCGGCGCCCTCCGCGGGGAGCAGAAGGATGCGGACCTGCAGCACCTCGTGCGCTCCACCGCGCGGCTGACGGACACCCTCGCCCGCTCGCAGGGCGACCTCGGCCGAGTCGTCTCCGGGGCCGCCGCCACGCTGCAGACGACGGGCGACCACGGCGCCGCCATCCAGGCCTCCCTCGACCTCGCCCCGGGAGTGCTCGTGCGGACGAACACCACGGTCCGGCGGCTGGACGCCACCCTCCGGATCGCCGACCCGGTCGTCCAGGAGCTGCGCCCGGGCGCGGCCAAGCTCGGCCCGACCCTGCGTCAGCTGAACCCCACGGTGCGCCAGGCGGACGGGCTGCTCAGCACCGCCGTGCCGTTGCTGAAGGACCTGCGCCCGACCGGCCGGTCCCTCGCCCGCACCGCCCGCAAGGGCGACCCGCTGCTGCGTGAGCTCGACCCGACCCTGAACCGGGTGGGCGACACGATCCTGCCGTACCTCGCGCGGAAGGACCCGGGCACGCAGCAGACCACGACGAACCTCATCGGCGGCTTCGCGGCCTCCTGGGGCGGCGGCTTCGCCGGCCAGCGCGACGCGAACGGGGGCCTGCTGCGCTTCGCCCTGACCGCGGGCAGCGCGCCGTTCTACCTGCCGTGCCAGACCTACGTCAACAACCCGGACAAGACCAAGCAGGTCGAGTGCGAGTCGCTGCAGAAGACGCTCCAGCGCGTCTTCTCCTACAACCCGATCGCCCCGGCGCCCGGCACCGGCGAAAGCGGACTTCCGCCGTCTGACGCACCGACCCCGAAGGGCGGACGATGAGCCCCTACGACCACGACGACGAGCCCGAGATCGACGTCCGGGACTTCGTCGGCGCCCGCGACAATCGCGCCCGACTGGCACTTGAGGCCCGTCGCGGCGCACGCCCCATGGTCACCGTCGTCATCGGCGCGATCGTCGGCCTGGCGATCGCCGGCTACATCCTGGCCAACGTCTCCAAGACGCTGCTGTCGAAGACCCGCGAGGTGTCCTTCGTGGTCGCCGACGCGACCGGGGTCGTGACGGGCGCCGACGAGGTCCGCGTGAAGGGCATCCCCGCGGGGGCCATCACGAAGGTCGAGATCAAGGACGGCGTCGCGATCCTGACCGCCAAGGTGCAGAAGAAGTACGGCGCGATCTACAAGGACGCGCACGCCCAGCTGCGGCCGAACACCGCGCTGCAGGACATGTACCTCAACATCGTCGACCGCGGTACGAAGGACGCCGGCGAGCTCGACAGCTCCGAACCGCTGCCCGCCGGTCAGACCGAGGTCCCGGTCAGCATCAACGACGTCCTCAACGTCTTCAAGGCGCCGGTGCGCCTCCGGCTGCACACGCTGCTCGACGACCTCGGCGGTGGCCTGCAGGACCGCGGCGCCCGCCTGCGCACCGCGTTCGCCGAATTCGTCCCGTTCGTGCAGGACGCGGCGGCGCTCTCCGACCAGCTCGCCCGCCGCGCGCCGATGGTCAAGCGCCTGATCCACAACACCGCGGTGCTGACCGACACCATCAGCGCCCACCAGCAGCAGCTCAACACCCTCGTCCACAGCGGAGCGCTGACGCTCACGACGCTGAAGGACTCGCGCGGCGACCTCGGAGCCACGCTCGACGCGCTCCCACCGACGCTGCGGGCGATCGACTCGAGCTTCACCGCGGTGCGCGGCACGCTGCCCGTCGTGGACACCGCCCTGCGCGCGGTGCGCCCGGTCGCTCAGCAGCTGCCCGGGGCCCTGGACGACGTCCAGCGCCTGAACGCCAGCGCCGCCCCGGCCGTCAACCGGCTGCGCACCCCGGTCCGCGCGCTCGTCCCGCTGTCCGCGGCGCTGCGTCCGGTCTCCCATGACGTCGCCGCCGCCGTGGACGCGCTGAAGCCGCAGGTCCCCGTCGTCAACAAGGTCACCCGTGACCTCGTGCTCTGCGAGAAGGGAATCGTCGGCTTCTTCCAGTGGAACATGTCGCTCGGGAAGTACGGCGACTCCCGCGGCCCCTACCCGCGCGGCAACCTCGTGATCGGGGCGCAGTCCAGCAGCGTCCTCAACGACCCGAGCGAGTTCTACGGCAGCTCGTGCGCCCCTGGCCGCCCGATCGCCGGTCGCCCCGCCAAGCCCTCGGACGGCCACTGATGAACCAGCGCCCCGCACGCTTCGGCCTTCACCTGATCGTCACCGCGGCGCTCGTGCTCGTCGCGGGCGCCGGGTTCCTCGTCCTGATGGTCATGGGCGGCGGGATCTCCGCCCCCGGCAAGAAGTACGAGGTCAAGGCCGTCCTACCCACCGTCGCCTCGCTCGTGAAGGGCTCGCGGGTGACGATGTCGGGCGCCGAAGTCGGCAAGGTGACCAAGGTGTCCCGCGAGGGTCTCGGGGCGATGGTCGAGCTGCAGCTGACCGACGAGGCGGTCTTCCCACTGCCGAAGGACTCGACGATCCGGCTACGGCAGCACACCCCCGTCGGCGAGAACTACGTCTCGATCGAGCCCGGGACATCGCCGACCAAGCTGGACTCGGGCGCCACCCTCCCGATGAGCAGCGCCGGCGACTTCGTCGACGTGGACGAGGTCCTCTCGACCCTCAGCGGCTCCACCCGGCGGCGAGCGCGCGACCTGATCCAGAGCACCGGCGCCGCGCTTGACGGCCGCGGCGGCAAGCTGAACACCGTCATCGGCGGAGTGACCGGCACCATCAACCCCACGGCCGACGTCGTTCACGTCGCCCACCGTGACCGGCGCCAGATCGCCGACCTCGTGCTGAAGCTCGGTCAGCTGACCGCCGGCGTCGGCGAGCGCGACGCCGCGATCCGCACCGTCGCCGACCAGGGTCTGCAGACTGTCCGCGCCGTCGGAGACAAAGACGCCGCGCTGCGGCGCCTGCTGCGGGAGCTGCCCGCCACGCTCACGCAGGTGCGCACCACCTCCGGCACCGTCGGGCGCGTGACCGACCAGGCGGCGCCCGTCCTGACGAACCTCGCCACCGCGATCCGCCAGGTCCGCCCGGCGGTGCGCCTTCTGGCCCCCGCCGCACAGGAGGGCCGCGGCGTCGTCGCCCAGCTCGGGGCCGCCGCGCCGCAGCTGCAGCGGACGCTCAGCGGCCTCCGCGCCCTCGCCGGCCCGACCGTGAAGGCGCTGCCCGAGCTGAAGCGCACCATGTGCCAGCTGAACCCGGCCGTGAAGTTCCTGCAGCCCTACACGCAGGACGTCGCGTCCTTCATCGTCGGGATGGGCTCCTCCGCGAACTCCTACGACGCGATCGGTCACGTCATCCGCCTGATCCCGGTGGTCTCTGAGAACGACCTCGCCAACCTCCCGGACGACGTCAGCCAGGGCATCGCGAAGCTCGTGCGCGCGGGGCTCATCGGCAAGACCTCGCCGCTGACCTTCTACCCGATCCCGAAGCCGAACGAGACCGGCAAGACCGCAAAGGACCTGCCGAACGCGACCGGTCCGCTGGACCTCGCCAAGAAGGGCTACAAGTACCCGCGGGTCGAGGCCGAGTGCTGATCCCTGACCCGTCACGAAACGGAGCATCCCGATGGCCCTGAAGAACACGCTCGAGCCCGCCGCCGTCGCTGGCCGCCTCGCCGCCTGGCTGCCCGGCGCGCTCGGGGTCGATGGCCCTGTGGAGGTCACTGGTGTCCTGCTGCCGACCGCGAGCGGCATGTCCAGCGAGACGCTGCTCTTCGACGCCGCCTGGAACACGAACGGCGAGCGCGTCCAGCGTGGACTGGTCGCCCGCGTCCCGCCGTCGGTCGGGCTCTTCCCGGACTACGACATCGCTCGCGAGGCGCAGGTCATGACCGCGCTTGCGGAGCACAGCGACGCGCCGGTCCCGGCGGTCCTCGCCCACGAGCGAACCGGGGAGGTGCTCGGCGCGGAGTTCCTCCTGCTCGAGCGCGCTTACGGCGAGGTGCCGGGCGACGACCCCCCGTTCGTGAGCGGGGGCTGGGTCGTCGACCTCGAGCCCGAGGCCCGGGCGACGATGTACGACAGCGCCCTACGAGCGCTCGCGGCGATCCAGCGACTCGATCCCGCGGCCGCCGGCTTGAGCGCCCTGCGGCACGGCAACCCTGACGGCGGCGTGCTTGAGCAGCAGCTCATCTACTGGCGCGAGTTCTACGCCTGGGCCGCCGGTGGTCGGGCGAACCCGCTGATCGACGCTGCCCTGGACCGCCTCGAGTCCACCAAGCCGGCCGACCACGGGCCGCTCGTCGTCTCCTGGGGGGATGCGCGCTTCGGCAACCTGATGTTCGGCGAGGACCACGAGGTCACTGCGGTCCTCGACTGGGAGATGGCGACGCTTGGACCGCCCGAGGTGGACTTCGGCTACTGGCTGTTCTTCGACCGCCTGTACTCCTCCGGCATCGGGGCGCCGCGCCTGACGGGCTTCCCCGAGCGGGACGTGGCCATCGCGAGGTTCGCCGAGCTCACCGGGCGCCCGGCCCGGGACCTGGACTGGTTCGAGGCGTGGGCGGCCCTTCGCGGTGCCATCCTGCTGCTGCGCGTCGGCAACCTCATGATCGAGCACGGCCAGCTGCCCGCCGACGCCGCGCTGCCCTACAACAACCCCGCGGCGCACGTCCTGGGCGCGCTCCTGGACCTGCCCGTCCCCGACGGCGCGGCCGAGTGGATCTCGGGCAACCGCTGACGAGAGGCGCCGGCACGACGCGCCGGCCGGGCGGGCGCGGTCAGCCGGCCGGTGCCCGGGCCGTGGTGGGCCGGGCCGGGGCCGCCGCCGCGTCCATGCGGTAGCTCGCGAGCAGGCGGCGCAGGCCGTCGAGGAACTGCCCCTCGTCGACGGCCAGAGCCGCCATCGTCTGCCGGAGACCGTGCGCGCGCGGTGCGTCCGCGGCGGAGATGCGGCCGAAGCGCCGGCGCTCCGGCAGGCGTGAACTACTCCGGGAGGTGCGGTAGAGGCTCGCGCCGATCGTGTAGTTCACGATCGAGATGAACGCGCTGGCGGCGGTGTCGTCGTCGATGCCCGCGGCCGACAGCACCGTCAGCACCTGCTCCCCGACGGCGATCGCGTGCGGGCCCTCGAGCGGCCGCTGCGTCATGATCTGCGCCAGCGCGGGGTGCGCGAGGTACAACCGGTGGAACCCGAGGAAGAGGTCCTCCAGCGCGCTGTCCCACGGCGCGGAAGCAACGAGCGGCGGCAGGGCCCGCAGCGACTCGTCGGCCATCAGGTCGAGCAGCTCGCCCTTGTCGCGGACGTGGTGGTAGATCGCCATCGGCGTGACGCTCAGCCGGCTCGCCAGCCGCCGCATGCTGAGGTTCTCCAACCCGTCGGCGTCAGCGATCGCCAGGGAGGCCGCCACAACGGCAGGAACGTCGAGTCTGCCGGTGCCCGCTTCCATTTCCTCTACACCGTACAGGGGAAGTCGTATACGCTGATCGGACCACCTATACGGACACGCTGTATGGCTTTGGAGGAGAGGGGTCGCATGACGCAGAACGAGAGCACCACGATCGACTGGGGTCCGCTGGCGCAGCCGCTGCACACGGAGGTCCCGGACGACCCGCGCCCCTGGCGCGACAACGCCTTCCTCTGCTTCTGGGACCCCGCCCAGGGTCTGTCCGGCGTCATGCACATCTCGGCCTCGCCGAACGCCGCCGGCGGCCGCCGCGCCCGGGTCAGCGTCCGCCTCGGCGACCAGGTCGTGGAAGTGATCGAGACGCTCGAGTTCGGGACCTGGAACAGCCCGTCCATCACCTTCGCGCCCGAATCGGGGTTCACCGTCGACAGCCCGCAGCTGTCCGGCCGCATCAGCACGACCCCGCTGCACCCCGTGGCCGTGTTCGCCGGGGAGAGCGCCCCGAAGGCCTTCAGCCTCGATAGCGAGCACCCGATCCACCACTACCAGCAGAGCGCTGTGGTCACCGGAGAGCTGACCGTCGACGGGAGCACCGTCACGGTGGACGGTCAGGGCTACCGCGACCGCACCTGGGGCTTCCGTGACGAGTCCTCGAGCGTCGAGGAGTACTACGGCACGATGTGGGTCTTCCCCGACTTCTCGGTGTCGGCGCTGCGGCTCCTGGGACAGGACGGCCGTGCCGCCACCCTCGGCTACGTCCTGCACGCCGACGGACGCCGGCAGGACGTGACGGGCATGTCGCTGACCCGCGACGGCGCCGGGTTGTTCCTGGCGACGCGCATCGCGACGAGCGACGGCGGCACGCTGGACGTCCGGAGCACCGGGCGCACGGCGACGTTCTGGTGCCCGATGGGTGTCGAGGAGCAGACCGGCCCCACGCTCAGCGCCTACGACGAGTTCGACCACCTGCTGGCCGGCGACGGCGTCGAGGGATTCGGCCTGCTCGAGCAGGGCATGACCCGCAAGCTGTTCTGAGGGGA
>JAOPZU010000268.1 GCA_025963955.1 Solirubrobacterales bacterium | reverse complement strand
GGCGGGACCTGGTGCGCCAGGTCCCGCCGCCGACCGGATCCGCCGTCGACCTCGAGGCCGAACCATGACCACGTACATCATCCGCCGGATCCTCTGGACGATCCTGCTGCTGTTCCTGATCAGCCTGATCACGTTCGGCATCTTCAACCTGCTGCCGAGTGCGGACCCCGCCCTGCTGCGCGCGGGCAAGAACCCCACCCCGGAGGCCATCGCGGCCATTCGCGAGCAGCTGGGCCTGAACCACTCCAAGGGCCACCAGTTCCTCGTCTACATGCGCGACCTGGTCTTCCACTTCGACTTCGGCCGCTCGCAGATCAACGACGTGGAAGTGCGCGCCACGATCTTCGACCGCCTCCCCAACACCCTCTTCCTCATCGCGGGCGCCGCGATCATCTGGTTCGCCGCCGGCGTGATCATCGGGACGATCTCCGCGATCCGCCGCGGCTCGCTCCTCGACCGCCTGACGATGGGCGCCGCCCTCGTGCTCATCTCCGCGCCCGTCTACTGGCTCGGGCTCGTCGTCACCTACCTGTTCTCCTCCGACCTGGGCAAGTACCCGCTGCTGCCCGGGGTCGGGACCTACCAGGACGCGCACGGCTTCTTCGCCAAGGCGCACACGCTGATCATGCCGTGGCTCGTGCTCGCCGCCGCGTTCGCCGCGATCTACGCCCGGCTGCTGCGCTCGAACCTGCTGGAGGTCATGGGCGAGGACTACATCCGCACGGCCCGGGCCAAGGGCCTGCCGGGCCGCACGGTCATCAAGCACGGCCTGCGCTCGGCGATCACGCCGCTCGTCACGGTGCTCGGTCTCGACGTCGGCATCCTCGTCGGCGGCGCGATCCTCACCGAGTCCACGTTCTCCATCCCGGGTCTCGGGCGGCTCTCGTACGACGCGATCCAGCGCGGCGACCTGCAGATGATCCAGGGCACGACGCTGTTCCTCGCGCTGGCGGTCTGCCTGACGAGCCTGTTCGTCGACATCCTCTACGCGTTCCTGGATCCCCGGGTGAGGTACTAGCCATGACTCCGTTGCTGGAGGTCAAGGACCTCACGGTCCGCTTCAAGACCGAGGACGGGATCGTGAACGCCGTGGACGGCGTCTCCTACACGGTCGACGCCGGGAAGACGCTCGGCATCGTCGGGGAGTCCGGCTCGGGCAAGTCGGTGAGCTCGCTCACCCTGATGGGCCTGACCCGGGCGAAGAACGCCACGATCACGGGCGAGGTCCTCTTCGAGGGCCAGGACCTCGTCACCGCGACCGAGAACGAGATGCGGGTCATCCGCGGCGGCCCGATCGCCATGATCTTCCAGGACCCGATGAGCTCGCTGCACCCGCTCTACCGCGTGGGGCGGCAGCTGGTCGAGGCGGTGCAGATGCACCAGAAGGTCTCCAAGTCCGCGGCGCGCGACCGGGCGGCGCAGATGCTGACGCTCGTCGGCATCCCGGATCCGAAGGCCCGGCTGGACGCCTATCCGCACGAGTTCTCGGGCGGCATGCGCCAGCGCGTGATGATCGCGATGGGCCTGTGCAACGACCCGCGGATGCTGATCGCCGACGAGCCGACGACCGCCCTCGACGTCACCGTCCAGGCGCAGATCCTCGAGCTGATCGAGCGACTGCAGAGCGAGCTGGACACCGCGGTCATCATGATCACGCACGACCTCGGCGTCGTCGCCGAGGTGACGGACGACATCGCCGTCATGTACTGCGGGCGGATCGTCGAGCGCGGGCCGAAGGAGCAGATCTTCGCGCGGCCCGAACACCCGTACACGTGGGGGCTGCTGACCTCGATCCCGCGCCTGGACACCCCGCGCGACCAGGACCTCGTCCCGATCGCCGGGCGCCCGCCGTCGCTCATCAACCGGCCGACCGCGTGTCACTTCCATCCGCGCTGCCCGTACGCGCGGCCCGGGGAGTGCGACGTCGGCGACGTGCTCCTGGAGCCGGTCCCGGACGACCCGGCCCACGCCGTGCGCTGCGTCATCCCGTCGCCCGAGCGCAACGCGACCTGGGCCGCGCTGCGCGCCGGGGAGACCCCGAGGGCCGGCGACCCCGAGGCCGCCCCGCCACTCGCGGACGTCACGCCGGGCGACACGATCGAGAGCGATCCGCACCCCCACCCCGTGGAGCTGCCGGACGGCGTTCCGCGCAGCCCCATCTCCCGCGAGCTGAAGGACGACACCGATGCCTGAGCCGATCATCCAGGTGCGGGACCTCGAGAAGCACTTCCCGATCAAGAAGGGCGTCATCCTGTCCAAGCAGGTCGGCGCCGTGCGGGCGGTCGACGGGGTGAGCTTCGACGTCCACGCCGGCGAGACGCTCGGCATCGTCGGCGAGTCCGGGTGCGGCAAGTCGACGACCGCGCGCCTGATCATGCGCCTGCTCGAGCCCACGGGGGGATCGATCCTCTTCGAGGGCCGGGACATCGCCGGCCTCGGGCGCAAGGAGCTGAAGCCGCTGCGCCGGCAGATGCAGATGATCTTCCAGGACCCGTACTCGTCGCTGAACCCGCGCAAGACAGTGGGCTCGATCATCG
>JAOPZU010000237.1 GCA_025963955.1 Solirubrobacterales bacterium | reverse complement strand
CCAGGGCGCGGCGCTGGGCGTCGGCGCGCCGCAGGTCGAACGCGGCGGGGCCGGATGGTGCGGGAGCGGCCAGCGCGTCGCGGTTCGCGGCCTGCGCCTCCGTCGTCACGCGCAGCACGTGGCGCAGCTCGTCCTCGAGCTCGTCGACCCGCTGCTCCTCGGAGGCGAGGGCCGCGCGGAGCCGCGCGAGCTCCTGCTCGGCCTCGTGCCGCAGCAGCGCCTGGTCCTCCTCGAGCTCGGCCCGGCGGGCGGCCTCGGCGTGCTCGCCCTGGCGCGCCGCGCGGAGCTCCCGCTCGGCCTGCTTCAGCTGCGCGGCCAAGTCGGTGCGCTGGTCGTGCGCGGCGCTCAGCTGCGCCCGCGCCCGGGCCAGTTGCGCCTCTGCCCTGAGGGCGCGCTCGCGCAGCGTGCCCTCGTTGAGCTCGGCCCGGCGGGCCCGCCGCTCGGCGATGATCTTCGGGTCGACGACCTGGCCCTCGGAGGGACCGTCCGGCTCTCGGGGGTCGCTGTCCGGTTGCACCGCGAGCGACGCTACCCGTCCGAGCGGATGGGTAGCGCGCTTGCGAGGCCTTTTGCCCGCACCTTGCGGAAAACCGCAGGGCGCGGGCGGCGCAAGCCCGTTCGGCCGCTACTGCGAGCGCTCGCGCAGCCGGTGCGCGAGACGGGACTGCAGCGACCACAGTTCGATGAACCCGGGCGAGGCCTGCTGGCTGAAGAGGCCGCCGGAGGTCTCGAAGGTCGCGAGCTGCGCGTCGTAGACCGCATTCGGCGACTTGCGGGTGACGACACGGCAGTGGCCCTTGTAAAGCTTCAGGCCGATCTCCCCCGTGACCTGCTTGGAGACCTCGTTCATGTAGGCGTCCAGGTCGGTGCGCAGCGGCTCCCACCAGAGGCCCGCGTACACGAGGTAGGCCCACTTGCGGTCCAGCTCGCCCTTGAACTGGTTCTGGTGGATCGTGCAGACGAGGCGCTCGAGCTCGGCGTGGGCCTGGAGGATCAGCGTCGCCGCCGGCACCTCGTAGATGTCCCGCACCTTGAGGCCGACGATCCGGTCCTCGATGTGGTCGACGATGCCGACGCCGTGCTTGATGCCGAGGTCCTGGCAGCGGGTGATGAGCTCGACGAGACCCAGCGCCTCGCCGTTCAGCGTGACCGGGACCCCCTGCTCGAAGCCGATCGTGACCGTCTCCGCCTCGTCCGGCGCGAGCTCCGGCCGGGTGACGAGCTGGAAGACGTCGTCGTCCGGCGCGTGGTCGAGGTGCTCGATCCACTTGCCCTCGGACGAGCGGCCCCAGAGGTTGTCGTCGATCGAGTACGGCGTGCTCTCGGCGCCGCCCTTGATCGGGATGCCGTGCTGGCGCGCGTAGGCGATCTCCTCCTCGCGGCCCATCATCCAGCCGCGGACCGGGGCGATGACCTTCAGCTCGGGCGCGAGCGTCGCGACGGTCGCCTCGATCCGGACCTGGTCGTTGCCCTTGCCGGTGCAGCCGTGGGCGACCGTGTCGCAGCCGTGCTTCCGGGCGTAGTCGACGGCGAGCTTGGCGATGAGCGGGCGCCCCAGGGCCGTGAAGAGCGGGTAGGCCAGCCCGTAGATCGCGTTCGCCTTGATCGCCGGGAGGATGAACTCGGAGGCGAACTCCTCGCGCGCGTCGACCACCTCCGCGGCCACGGCGCCGAGCTGGAGTGCCTTGCCCTTGACGACGTCGTAGTCCTCGCCGGGCTGCCCGAGGTTGATGGTCAGCGCGACCACCTCGGCGTCGTACTCGTCCTGGATCCACTTGAGCATCACGCTCGTATCCAGGCCACCGGAGTAGAGCAGCAGGACGCGGTTGACCTCACCGGGCTCGGCGAGGTAGCTCGCGGTGCGGGTGTTCTGAGCGCTTGGGGTGCCGTCGGTCATGGGCGTCGAAGAGTATGCGACGGGCATGGGCACCGACGTGCAGGTGGAACGCGGTACCCGACGTGGAGTAGGCTCGGCGTCTTCCGTAGGGGGAGACCGGCGCCAGGCAGGGGCCGCTTTGCATCACCAAACAGGGGGCAACACATGCATCTTCCGGGACACCGGGCCGCGCGAGGGATCGCGCTCGGCCTGACCACGTCGGCGCTGCTCGCGCCGGTCGCCCACGCCGACTCGTCGTATCCGACGCCAGGCGGCAGCACCTTCACCACCAGCGCCGACGGCTGGACGGAGGTCAGCAAGTCGTGCCACACCCTCCTCGGCATCTTCCCGAACCTCCTGTGCCAGGTCTCCAGCGGGGCGACCAACGTCACGGGCAATCCGGCCGGGTCGCTGCAGCAGATCTTCACCCCTGCGGCCGGCGCGCTCGGAATGGTGCTTACGACGGGCGACGTCGCGAACCGCTCGCCGTCGTTCACCGTGGGCGGCTACCCCACCGTGGGGGCCGCCACGCTGACGTTCGACCGCCGCTACACGACGGAAGCCGCGCTGCCGCTGCTGCCGCCGAACGTGACGACGACGATCACGCTGGTGGACGAGTCCGTCGTGCCGGGGACGGAGAAGGTGCTCGGAACGGACACACTCTCGACCACCGACGGCTTCGTCTCCAGGCAACTCGACATCCCCGCTGGAACGCTCACCAAGGGTCACGTCTACCACCTGCGCTTCGCGACGAACTTCTCGCCGATGCTGGAGGTGCTGCTCGGCCGCGACATCGCGGCCTTCGACAACGTGAAGCTGAAGGTTGTGGACGGAAGCGTCGCGCCGACGGCGACGACGACTCTCCCCACGAACGTCTCCGGCTCGGGGGCGACGCTCAACGGGACGCTCACCACGGGCGGCCCGGCGGTGACCTATCACTTCGAGTACGGCCCGACCACGGGTTACGGCACGAGCACGCCCGAGCGTACGGCCGCGGCTTCGGGGGCGATTCCCGGTGAGCCGCTCGGCGGCCTGCCGCAGCTCACGACCTACCACGAGCAGCTCGTGGTGACGGGTGCGGACGGGACCGTCGTCAAGGGTGGCGACCAGGCGTTCACCACGCTCACGAGCACCGGCGCCACCGGAACCACGGGGGCGACCGGCGCCGCCGGCACGAACGGGACCAACGGGACGAACGGCACCAACGGCATCGCGGGCGCCACCGGTCCCGCCGGACCCGCCGGCCCGGCCGGCCCCGCCGGACCGGCCGGCGTCAAGGGCGCACCGGGCGCACCCGCCGTCTCCGGATCCAGCACGGGCAAGACGACGATCATCCAGAACGGCTCGAACAAGAGCCTGCTGAAGATCGAGCCCGGCAACGTCACCCTCGTGACGACCGGCCGCCTGAAGGGCCAGGTCCGCCTGCCGATCTTCTGCAGCGCGAAGACGGGCAAGGCGTGCGCCGGCACGGTGAAGATCCGCACGATCGCCAAGATCAACCCGGCCACCCGGCCGCCCGCGCGAGCGAAGCGCCGCGTGACGATCGCGACGTTCGAGTACCAGATCGTCCAGGGTCGCAAGGGCTTCGCGTTCGCCTACCTGTCCCCGGACAAGTTCGACCTCATGCAGAAGCTGAAGTCGGTCGGCGTCTCGTTCACCGTGCAGGTCACGGACTCGCAGGGCAACCGGCAGGTCGTCACGGCCAACGGCCGGCTGACCGGGCGCCGGACGGCCTGAGAGAAGCACGAAGCACCGCGTGTGCCCGTTGTCATCGCCGGCGATGACAACGGGCACGGGGTGCCCGCCGGCGGACGGCTAGGCCAGCAACCGCTCCAGCCGCTCCAGCGCCTCGTCCAGCTGCTCGTCGCTGATCACGAGCGGCGGCAGGAGGCGGACGGTGGCGGGGCTGGTGGCGTTGAGGACCAGGCGCTGCTCCTGCAGGGCGCGGCCGACGAGCGCGAAGGCGTCGACGCCCTCCAGGTCGACGGCCTGCATGAACCCGCGGCCGCGGACCTCGCGGACGGCGGGCAGCTCGGCCAGGCGGGCGCTCATGCGCTCGCCGGCGCTCCTGACCCGCGCGAGCAGCGTCTCGTCGGTGACGAGGTCCATCACCGCGAGCCCGGCGGCGCACTGCACCGGCCCGCCGGCGAAGGTCGAGCCGTGGTCGCCCGCCGCGAACACCTCGGACATGGCCGGGCCGGCGATCAGCGCGCCGATCGGCAGCCCCCCGGAGAGCGCCTTGGCGACCGTGACGGCGTCCGGGCGCACGCCGCTGTGCTGCCAGCCCCAGAGGTCCCCGGTCCGGCCGAGGCCGCACTGGATCTCGTCGAAGATGAGTGCAGCGCCGTGCGCGTCGCAGGCGTCGCGGGCGGCCTGC
>JAOPZU010000224.1 GCA_025963955.1 Solirubrobacterales bacterium | reverse complement strand
ACGTCGGCCTGGCCGTTGGAGAGGACCTCATGGCGCTTGGACAGGTCGACCGGCAGGTACTTGCCGAACTTCTGGCCGTAGGACTCCTCGATGCCGAGCTTGCAGTCCAGGCGCGAGCGGCACTCGGGGGACCCCGACAGGGTCAGGTCCTTGAACTTCGGCGCAAGGGCGCTGATCGTCTTCGGGCTGCCGGCGGCCTTCCACGACTTCTGGGACATCGCGAAGCCGTTGGAGTCCGTGAACGGCGTCAGCGGGAACGCGGTCACCTTGACCTTGGCGAAGTCCGCCTTCGCGTCCTGGTACGCGGCGGCCGGGTCCTTCGGGACCTTCTCGCTCTTCACCTTGAAGAAGTTCGTCAGCGCCGTACCGACGTACTCCGGGTAGGCGTCGACCTGCCCGCCCTTGAGCGCCTTGAAGGCGATCTGCTCCGACCCGAGGTTCAGCTGCTTCTTGATCTTGTAGCCGGCCGCCTGCAGCGCCTGCGCGTAGATCTCGCCGAGGATGAACTCCTCGGTGAAGTTCTTCGAGCCGACCGTCAGCTGCGGCGTGGACGCGTTGGCCGGGTTCTTGACGATGAGCTTCGCGTCGGTCGGCGCGGCGGCCGTCGAGGTCGACGCCGACGCGGTGCCGGCCGCGGCGGGGGTGGACGTGGAGCTGCTGTTGGAGTCCGAGCCGCAGGCGGCCAGGGTGGTGACGACGGCGGTGGTACTCAGGAGCGACAGGATGGTGCGTGACCGCATGGATGTGCCTCGTGGTTCGGGGTTGAAGAGGGGAAGAGGAGGGGTCAGGCCGGGGTGTCGGCGACCTGCGCGAGGGTCGGGCGGCCGCGGCGCAGGCCGCGCAGCCCCTGACGCGCGGGACGTAGCGGCGCGGGCGTGACCGCGCGCTGGATCGCGGCGAACAGGACCTCCGCCAGGACGGCCAGCGCGGCGACCAGGATCGCGGTGCCGATGCGGCCGTCGTCGCCGTAGACGCTCGTGTTGATGATCGGGTCGCCGAGGGTCAGGACGCCGACGTAGGGGCCGAGGGTCGCGGTCGCGATGACGTTCACGACGGACGTGCGGATGCCGCCGAAGACGAGCGGGAGCGCGAGCGGCAGCTCGACCCGCCGGACGACCTGCACGCCGGTCAGGCCCATGCCGCGCGCGGCGTCCACGACGTCTTCGTCGACCTGCCGCACGCCGACGTAGGCGTTCGTGAAGATCGGCGGGATCGCGAGCAGCGTCATCGCGAAGACGAGGTTCTTCAGCTCGAGGCCGAGGTAGCTGCTGAAGAAGAGCACGAGCGCGATCGCCGGTACGGAGCGGCCGACGTTCGAGATCGACGAGGCGACGAACTGCCCGCGCTTGGTGTGTCCCAGGTAGAGCCCGAGCGGCACCGCGATCAGGATGGCGAAGAGCATCGACAGGCCGACGACCTTCAGGTGCTCGCTCAGCAGCGGCAGGTTCTTGGCCCCCCCGACCTGCACCCCGCCGGCGACCGAATCGCGCTGGTGGACGAGGAAGTCCAGGCCGTCGCCGAAGTCGGAGAGCGCCGAGGCGACGGTCAGCGGCAGGCTCATCGCGCCACCCGTCGCCAGGGGAGGGCCAGGCGCTCGGCGAGCAGCAGCAGCAGGTCGAGCACCGCCGCGAGCAGGACGCAGAGCACGCCAACGGTCACCACGTTGGACTTGAAGTTCTGGTTGACGATGAGCGGCTCGCCAAGGCCGCCCGCGCCCGCGATGAACGCCAGGGCGGCGAGGCCCACGGTCGTGGTCGTCGCAACACGCACACCCGCGACGATCTCCGGGATCGCGAGCGGCAGCTCGACCTGCCGCAGGACCTGGTTCGGCGTCATGCCCATGCCGGTCGCCGCGTCCTTCGCCGCCTCGGGCACGTTGTCCAGTCCGGCCATGATGTTCCGGAAGATGACCAGCAGGTTGTAGGCGGTCAGCGCGATGCAGCCGGTGACGAAGCCGAAACCGGTGATCGGCAGCAGGATCCCGAACAGCGCGAGGCTGGGGATCGTGTACATCACGCCGGTGGCGCCGGTGATCGGCGCGACGAGCCACCGGCGGCGGTGGGCCAGCATCGCCAGGGCGAAGGCGATGAGGAACCCGGCGACGACGCTCACGACCGTCAGCTCGAGATGTCGGACGAGCGGGTCGACGTAGTCCCCGATGTGGTCCTTGATCCAGCCTGGGCAGAACCCGTCCTGCTGGACGCAGTTCTGGCCCGCGCCGTTGCGGTCGGTGATCTTGACCTGGGCGAGGAGCGGCAGCATCGCTCAGGCCAGGCGCTCGGCGGGGGCGGGCGCCTGGTCGATGCGGCCGGCGACCTGATGGTTGAGGAAGCCGGAGATGACCTCGACGGACAGGACGCCGGCGACGCGGCCGCCGTGGTCGGTGACCACGCCGTACATGACCTTGCCCTGCAGCAGGTCGGCGAGCGCGTCGCGCAGCACGTCGTCGAGCTCGACCTTCGTCAGGCCGCCGGCGTGGTGGACGACGCGCTCGCCGATCAGGTCGCCGTCGCCGAGCCAGGAGACGGGGCGGTTGTCCTCGTCGACGAGCAGCGCGTGGCCGATCGGCGTGGCGGCGGCGCGAGCGCGGGCCTCGCTCACGGGGTCGCCGACGCGGACGGTCGGGGCCTCCCAGAGGTCGATGTCGCGGACACGCTGCAGCGCCAGGCGCTTGAGCGCGCGGTCGGCGCCCACGAAGTCCTCCACGAACTCGTCGGCGGGCGCCATCAGCAGCTCGGCCGGGGTCGCGTACTGCGCGAGGACGCCGCCCTTGCGGAGGATCGCGATGCGGTCGCCCATCTTGATCGCTTCGTCGATGTCGTGGGTGACGAAGACGATCGTCTTGCGGATCTCGCCCTGGAGGCGTAGGAACTCGTTCTGCAGGCGCTCGCGGTTGATGGGGTCGATCGCGCCGAACGGCTCGTCCATCAGCATCAGCGGCGGGTCGGCGGCGAGCGCGCGGGCCACGCCGACGCGCTGACGCTGGCCACCCGAGAGCTGCCCGGGGTAGCGCTTGGCCATCGCCTTCTCCAGGCCGATGAGGTCCATCAGCTCGTCCACCCGCTCCGCGATGCGGCGCTTGTCCCAGCCCAGGAGCGCCGGGACCGTCGCGATGTTCTCGGCGATCGTCTGGTGGGGGAAGAGGCCGATCTGCTGGATCGCGTAGCCGATCTCCCGGCGCAGCTCGCTCGGCTTGCGGTCGATGATCGACGCGCCGTTGACGAGGATGTCGCCCGAGGTCGGCTCGATCATGCGGTTCACCAGGCGCATTGCCGTCGTCTTGCCGCAGCCGGAGGGGCCGACGAGGACGCAGATCTCGCCCGCGGCGACCTCCAGGCTCAGGTCGGCGATCGCGGGCTCGTCCGAACCCGGGTAGCGCTTGACGATGTTGCGCAGCTCGAGGGTCGCCGCCTGGCGGTTCGCGGATGGCCCCTCGGCCTGGGCGGTGTCTGGATCCATGTCTGTCGTCGCTCCCCTGGGGCGGCCGGTCGGGTCGGCTGCGAGGCAGAGCCTATACCGGAGACCGGAAATTCCTCATACCCGACGGGCTTTGTCCGGTATTCGCCCTGCGCACGGGATGGTGCGGTCAGAGCCCCGCCGCCGCCTTCGCGGACGCGTGTGCCGCATCCTCCATCCCGTCATCCAGCGGCGCCAGCGGCTCGTCGAGGCCGAGGGCGCGTTCGGTCAGCCAGTCCGCGAGCCAGGCGTTCTTGGGCAGCAGCGGCCCGTGGATGTAGGTCCCCAGCACGCTGCCGCAGATCGCGCCCTCGGCGCCGGACTCCCCGGTGTTGCCGTGGCCCTTGAGGACGCGGCCGAGGGGCGCCTGGCCGCTCGCGAGATGCGTGCGGCCGCCGTGGTTCTCGAAGCCCGCCACGATGCGGCGGCCCGCGCCCGGCAGGTCGACCTCGATCGCGACGTTCCCGATCAGGCGCGGGCCGTCGTGCCTGACGGTCCGCAGGTCGAGCAGGCCGACGCCGGGCAGGTGCTCGTCTCCAAGCTCGTAGGAGTGCCCGAGCAGCTGGTAGCCGCCGCACACCCCGAGGACCACGGCGCCGCGGTCGACGGCCGTGTGCAGCGCGTCCCGCTTGGTGTCGACGAGGTCCTGCGCGCAGAGCGCCTGGTCGCGGTCCTGGCCGCCGCCCATGTAGAACAGGTCGTGCGCGGCGGGGTCGATCGCGTCGCCGAGGCCCGCGCCGGTGAGCTGGAATCCGAGGCCCCGCCAGGCGCACCGCTGCTGCAGCAGCAGCAGGTTGCCGCGGTCGGCGTAGATGTTCATCAGATCGGGGTAGAGCGCGCAGACGCGCAGGACGGGGCTAGGCACGGAGCACCGCCACGCTCGAGCCGACGTACTCGTCGGTGGCCGGGATCGACCGCTGCGGCAGCGCGACGTAGCCGAGGCCGGCGCCCTCGCGGGTCACCTCGGCGGCGGTGACGCGGTCCAGGTGCAGGACGTCGCCCTCGGCGGTGCGGCGCCCGTCGCGCGCGATGGTCTCCCGGAGCCGCTCGATCGAGACGGTGTGCTCGTGCTCCCGGACGGCCATCGGCCGCGAGCAGAAGAGCGTCCCGTCGATCTCGCGCGTGTCCGGCAGCGGCGGCTCGGTGTGCTCGGCGTCGAAGGCCTCCAGCGCGTCCGCCAGCGCGGCGGCCAGGAGTCCTCCGGGCTTCAGGTGCGCTCGAGCGGTGCGCAGGAACGCAGCGCGGTTCTCCGCGCCGCCGAGCAGCTGCAGCGTCTGCATCGGCACCAGGATCGTGTCGAAGCGCGCGTCACCGGCGTCGAAGCTCCGCGCGTCCGCCGCCAGCGTCGGGATCCGGAGGTCCAGCTCGCGGGCCCGGACCGTCAGCTCGTCGAGCAGCGGTGCGTGCAGGTCGAGCGCGGTGACGCGGGCACCGCGGGCCGCGAGGTGCAGCGCGACGCGGCCGGTGCCGGCCCCGACGTCGAGGACCTCGCCCGTCCCGGCCAGCTCGCGCCAGAGGGGCAGGTCGACGTCGTAGCCGCCGCACTCGATGTCGTGCCAGATGACGAGCTTCCGGTCCTCCGTGAGGGTGCTCGCATCCATCAGCCGAACGAGCTCCCGGTCACGCCGCGGCGCGTGAGCTCCTCGCGCAGGCTCAGCATGGCGGTGTAGGTGGGCAGGGCGAACAGCCGGCCGGAGCCGTCCTGCAGCGCGCGGTCCAGGCCGGCCGCGAGGCCGTCGTCGACGACGACGATGCGCTCGGCGGGGACCCCGGCGTACTTCAGGCGCAGCCCCATCTCCGGGGCGCGCGTGCCCGCGCAGGTCGCGCGGCGCAGGTGCGGGGCGAGGTGCTCGAAGTCGGCGTCCCAGATCCACGAGACGTCCCGGCCGTCGGCGACGTTGTCGTTGAGGACGGCGAAGAGGTCGTGCTCGCCCTCCTCCAGCGCCAGCGTCCGCAGGACCTCGTTCGCGCCGGCCGGGTTCTTCACGAGCAGGATGGACAGCTCGCGGCCGCCGACGCTGACCGTCTCGGCGCGCCCGAAGGCGGGGGCGACGGCGTGCAGCCCGGCGACGATGTCCTCCAGCGGGGCGCCGAGGACGTGCGTGAGGGCGGCAGCGGCAAGGGCGTTGTAGACGTTGTAGAGCCCGGGCAACGGCAGGCTCACCGGCGCGCTCCCCGCCGGGGTGGTGAGGACGAAGCGGGCGCCGCGCACGCCGTCCAGGTGGACGTCGGTCGCCGTGACGTCGGGGTGGGGACGGGTCGCCCCGCAGGCCTCGCAGTGGTAGTGACCTTGGTGGCCGAGGAAGACCGCGTCGTAGCGGTAGGGAGCGCCGCAGCGGCGGCAGTGCGTCGAGTCCGACGCGTGCTGCAGGCCGCTCGTCGCCAGGGACAGGTCCTCCACGCCGAAGGTGAGCACCCCGGGCGCGCCCTGCGCGGAGTCCTTCGCGGCCTGGGCGCCGGCGGGCCAGCGCTCGCGGCCGAGGTCGGCGACGAGCGGGTCGTCCGCGTTCAGGACGAGTGTGGTGCCGGGGTCGGCGGTCCGCACGATCTGCGCCCAGCGGTCGGCGATCGACTCGAGCTCGCCGTAGCGGTCGAGCTGGTCGCGGAAGAGGTTGGCCAGCAGCAGCGCCTGCGGCCGCAGCTGCGCGACGACCCCGTCAAGCCAGAACTCGTCGACCTCGAAGAGGCCGGTGTCGCCCTTGCCGTGGAGGAGGGTGGACGCGATGCCGCCGGCCATGTTCGCGCCGGCGCTGTTGTGGACGAGCCGCGCGCCGCCGCGCGCGAGGATCGCGTGGGCCATCGCGGCGGTGGTCGTCTTGCCGTTCGTGGCGGAGATCGCGGCGCGGCGGGGCAGGCCAGCGGACAGCGTGGCGATCGCGTCGGGATCCAGGCGGAGCAGGACCTTCCCCGGGATGGAGGTGCCGCCGCGCCCGCTCAGGCGTGAAGCCCGCCCCGCGCCCCGCGCGACCGCCCCCCGCCAGCCGGCGCCCCTCACGCGGAGGACCCCGTCGCGGGCAGCAGGACGGTGATCGCGCCCGGCCGGCAGCGGATCGTCACCGGCAGCTCGCCGATCGGGTCCCCGTCCGCGTAGACGGTGAACGGGCGGTCGGCGCTGATCTGGACCTCGCGCCCGCCCATGAGGTGCACGACGTCCTCGTCCACGTGCGTGCCCTTGAAGACCTTCGGAAGCGTGCGGGCGAAGCGCAGGCGGGAGCACTCGTCCGTCATCACGACGTCGAGGCGGCCGTCCTGCAGGTCCGCGGCGGGCGCGAGGAACATCCCGCCACCGTAGGCCTTCGAGTTCGCGACGGCGACGGACCACCCCCGGAAGCGGCGCTCCCGTCCGTCGACGGTCACGGTGAAGCCCGCTGCGCGCCAGCCGCCGATCGCGCGGGCGGCGCCGTAGGCGTAGACGAGGCGGCCGAGGAGGGCGGGCGCGTCGTTGGCGATGCGGTTGACGACCGAGTCGAAGCCGAGGGAGGCGATGCCGACGAACGGGCGCCCGTCGACCTCCCCGAGGTCGAGCGCGGTCGGGACGCCGGTGGCGATCACCGCACAGGCGGCGACCGCGTTCCGTGGGATGCCGGCCACGCGGGCGAAGTCGTTGCCGCGGCCTCCGGGCAGCACCCCGAGGACTGCGCCCTCGACGTCGGCGAGCGCTCCCGCGACGGCGCCGACCAGCCCATCCCCGGAGAGGGTGACGACGGTCGCGCCGGTCCCGGCAGCGGTCCGCGCGAGGACCCGCGCGTGCTCGAGGCTCTCGGTGTGGCGGACCGTGACCCGGAGCCCGGTCGCGCGCAGCGTCGTCTGCACCGCCGGCAGGACCTTGAGCGCCCGGCCGCCGCCCGAGGACGGGTTCACGAGGAGGGTCACGGGCGCCGGCACGCGCGTATCTTCGCGTTTCCAGCGGCGGCGAGGCCGCCGCCTGCCGGCGGGTGGTTCTCTATCGTCCGGCGGGTGACCCGCCGCCTGCTGCCCGTCCTGCTCACGTCCCTCGGCCTCGGCCTCGGCCTCGGCGCCTGCGGCTCGAGCGACAGCTCCGGCACCACGTCCGGGTCGGTTGCCACCACGGCCGCCAAGACCGCGTCCACCCCGGCGGCCGCCGCGCCGGCGCGGATCTGCCCGCCGGCCGAGGCGCAGAAGGCGATCAAGCGCACCGCGAAGAAGCCGACCAGCCGCCTGGACCCGGCTCGGACGTGGGTGGTGAGGATGAAGACCTCGTGCGGGGACTTCGAGATCACGCTCGACGTCAAGGCGCACCCGGTCACCGCGAGCTCGTTCGGCGCGCTGGCCAAGGCGGGCTTCTACGACGGGCTCGGCGTGGTGCGGGTGGTGCCGGGCTTCGTCCTGCAGGCCGGCGACCCGAACGGCGACGGCACCGGCGACGCCGGCTACCAGGTGGTCGAGCCCCCGGGGAACAACGCGGCCTACCGCAAGGGCGTCATCGCGATGGCCAAGACCGGCGCCGACCCGGCCGGCGCGTCCAGCAGCCAGTTCTTCGTCGTGACCGGTCCCGACGCCGGCCTGCCACCGGATTACGCGATCGCCGGCCGGGTCACCAAGGGCCTGGACGTCGCCGAGAAGATCGGCAGCATCCCGCCGGCCGGCCCCGACCCGAGCCCACCGGTCGAACCCGTCGTCATCGAGAAGGCGACGCTGGCGTCGAAGTAGGAGCGAGCGCGGCCCGCGCCCGTCCCGCTGGGCCCCTGACGCACCGCACGATGAGGCGTCCACGGAGGGGGATGACCGGCCCCCGCCCCGCCGGCCGGCCACCAACCACCGTCGACCACTACCGTCTCGGGCCGTGCTCGACGTCACCTACCGGCTCCAGATCCCCCACAAGCCCGGCCAGCTCGCCCGTGTCACGACCGTCATCGCCACGCACGAGGGGCTGATCGGCGACATCCTCACCGTCTCCCTGCACCGCGACTCCACCGAGCGCGAGCTGACCGTCGAGATGCGCGACACGGCGCACGCGTGGGCGCTGGCCAACGACCTCAACGCGCTCGACGGCGTGCGGGTCCTGTGGCACCACGATCGGGCCTTTCTGCGCCACGAGGGCGGCAAGCTGCGCATCGACCCGGTCCGCCCGGTCACCACGCCGCAGGAGATGCGCGACGTGTACACCCCAGGGGTCGCACGCATCTGCAGCGCGATCGCCGAGGACGACGCCCTGGCCTCGCGCTACACCATGATCGGCACGACGATCGCGGTGTGCACCAACGGGACGCGCGTCCTCGGCCTCGGGGACATCGGGCCGCGCGCGGCGATGCCCGTCATGGAGGGCAAGGCCGTCTTCTACAAGCAGTTCGCCGGTCTCAACGCGATGCCGATCCTCATCGACACCAAGGACGAGGACGAGTTCGTGGAGACGGTCATGCGGATCGCGCCCGGCTTCGCGGGGATCCACCTGGAGGACATCAGCGCGCCCATGTGCTTCGAGATCGAGCGCCGCCTGATCGAGGCCCTGCCGCAGCCGGTGATGCACGACGATGTCCACGGCACCGCCGTCGTCACCGTCGCAGCCGCGATCGCCGCCTGCCGTCACGTCGACCGGCGCCTGGACCAGTCCGTCGTCGGCCAGATCGGCCTCGGGGCCGCGGGCTACGGCATCGCGTCGCTGATGCGGGACGGGGGTGCCCGCGTCATCGCCTACGACCCGAACGAGAACAGCCACGAGCGCGCGCGTGCCGCCGGGATCGAGATCGTCTCGATGGACGAGGTCATGGCGCAGGCCGACGTGGTCGTCGCGACGACCGGCCGCGCCGGTCTCATCAGGCCCGAGCAGGTGCGCCCGGGCAGCGTCGTGCTCGCCCTCACGAACCCCGTGGGGGAGATCGAGCCGGCCGTCGCCCTGGCCGCCGGCGCCGCGTTCGCCGCGGACGGCCGCTCGGTCAACAACGTGCTCGGCTACCCCGGGATCTTCCGCGGCGCCCTGCTCGCCGGCGCCCCGCACATCACCACGCGGATGAAGCTCGCGGCCGCCTGGGCGATCGCCGCGCTGGCGGCCGACAACGAGCTCGTCCCGGACGTCCTGGGGGACGAGGTCCACGCCGCCGTCACCGAAGCGGTGCGCAGCGCCGCGGTCGACGAGGGCATCGCCCGGCCCGAGCTGGTGCCCGCCGGGCTCTGAGGCCGCCGGGCCGGCCGCCGGCGCTCAGAACAGCGTTGGGTCCGCGTCCGCGTCCGCGTCGGTGGGCGCCGGCGGGTCCAGCACGTCCGGCTCGTCGTGGCGGGCGTCCCCGACCGCGAACCCGACCTCGCGAAAGGCGACCGCGTCCGACGGCAGCGTCGCCATCAGCTCCTGCACCAGGGGCGCGGGCGTCGCGGCGTCGAGCCACAGCGCCTCCTCCGCGGGCGACGGGAGGATCACCGGCATCCGGTCGTGGATGGCCTCCAGGCGGTCGTTCGCGGCGGTCGTGACGATCGTGCACGACCGCAGGACCGTCTCGTCCGGGGCGTGCCACGTCGACCACAGCCCGGCGAAGGCGAACGGCGCGCCGTCCGCCCGGGTGATCCAGTAGGGCTGCTTGCGCTACTGGCCCTCGCGCCGCTGCCACTCGAAGAAGCCGTCCGCCAGGATCAGGCAGCGGCGGCGCTGCAGCGCGTCCCGGAAGGCCGGCTTCTCGGCCGCCGTCTCCCGCCGGGCGTTGATCATCTTGTACCCGACCTTCGCGTCCTTCGCCCAGAACGGGACCAGGCCCCAGCGCAGCAGATCCGGCCGCCGCTCGCCCTCGCGGCTGGTCGTCACCGCCAGCACCTCGTCGCCGGGAGCGACGTTGAAGCGCCGGCGCACCGGCACCTCGTCGCCGAGCTGGAAGCGCTCCCGCAGCACGGCGGGGTTCGGGCCGGACAGGGAGTAGCGGCCGCACACGGGCCGCCGCCTACTTCTTCAGGGTTGCGCCGCCGCCCGCGCGGGCGGCGAGCGCCTTCTTCTGGCGTCGCCGTCCGAGCACCGTCAGGACGACGAGCACGAGGACGACGAGGAGGAAGCCCAGGATCAGGCCGCCCCCGATGCCGACGCCGCCGCCGAACGGCAGCGCGATGAGCTCGACGAGCAGGAAGCCGACGAGCAGCAGCGCCAGCACGATGCCCGCGATGATCGCGAAGCCGCGCGCCTTCATCAGCGTGGACGCGTTCTGCGGCGGGGCGATGAGGCCCATCATCCGCAGCAGGAACAGCTGGCGGCCGGAGGGCGCCTCCTGACCGAGCGCCTCGACGGCCCGCTTGAGGTCGTCCGGACGGCGCTCGGCGAGCGCGAGCGAGGCGTTGGCCATCCGCTGCAGCTGCAGGCGCTCCTGCGGGCGCGCGGCGGCGATCGCGGTGCGGAAGTGGGTGCGGGCGGCGGTCGCGTCGTAGCGCTCGGCGGCACGAGCGCCGAGGATCGCCTGCGCAGCGGCCTTGAAGCGGGTCTCCCGCAGGAGCTCGTCGTCCGACTTGGTCTCCAGCGCCTGCATGGCGGCCAGGGCGCCGCGCTGCTCCATCCGGACCTGCCGTTGCTTGGCCATGCCGTGAATCTAGCGAGCCGCGTGGGCGCACGGCCCGCCGCGCGGGCACCCGGGACGTGAGCTAGGTTTCGCCCCGATGCGCGCGCTCCTGGCCCGGACCCTCCTGATCGCCTGCCTGGCGCTGGCCGCCGGCGGTCCGGGGGTCGCGGCGGCGCAGAGCCCGTTCGCGCCGCTGCCGAACGCCGCGCCGGCGCAGACCGTGCCGGACAACACGGTGACCACCTCGACGACCACGACGAACGACAAGGGCCTGAAGCGGTGGCAGGAGGTCTTGATCTTCCTGGCGGGCGTCGCGCTGCTCGCCGGCATCGGCTTCGCCATCGTCGGCGACGCGAAGCGGAACGCGCCCGTCACCGACGACGAGCTCAGCGGCGCGCACCAATCGAGCGCCGCCGGCGCGCGCAAGGCCCACAGCAAGGCGAAGGCCCGGAAGAAGGGCAAGGCGCAGCGCCAGGCCCGGAAGGCCAACCGCTGAGCGACATCGGCCCGCAAGCTGGCGCAGGCCAAAGGTCGAGATCCTCAAGCATCGCCGGTAGACTGGCGTGACGTTGAACGACCAGGAGAACCCGACCCCGCCCGGCCAGCTGCGCCGCATCACGCAGCTCTTCCGGCCGCACCGCCGCGCGCTCGGCAGCGTCCTGGTGCTCATCGCGGTCTCTGCGGGGCTCGGCATGATCTCGCCGTTCCTGCTGCGCGGGATCCTCGACACCGCGATCCCGAAGAACGACACCAGGCTGCTGAGCGGCCTCGTGCTGGGAATGATCGCCATCTCGATCGTCACCGGGGTCCTCGGGGTGGGGCAGACCTACCTCTCGAACATCGTCGGCCAGTGCGTCATGCACGACCTGCGGGCCGCGGTCTACCGTCACCTCCAGCGGCTCTCCCTCGCCTTCTTCACCCGGACGCGGACCGGCGAGGTCCAGTCGCGCATCGCCAACGACATCGGCGGCGTCCAGAACGTCGTGACCACCACGGCGACCTCGATCGTCTCCAACGTCACGACGGTGCTGGCGGTCGTCGTGGCGATGGTCATCCTCGACTGGAGGCTGGCCGCCTTCAGCCTCGTCCTGCTGCCGTTCTTCGTCGCGCTCACGCGCCGCGTCGGCAACGAGCGCAAGCGCATCACGACGCAGAAGCAGGGCCGCCTCGCGGACATGAGCTCGCTCGTGGAGGAGTCGCTGTCGGTCAGCGGCATCCTGCTCGGCAAGACCATGGGCCGCTCGGACGAGCTCGCGGAGCGCTTCACCGCGGAGTCCAGCCAGCTCGCCGACCTGGAGGTCCGCTCCCGGATGGCCGGCCGCTGGCGCATGGCGACCGTGCAGATGAGCTTCGCGGTCATGCCGGCGCTGGCCTACTGGTTCGCCGGGGAATCGCTCGCGAGCGGCTCGGACGCGATCTCCCTGGGCACGCTCGTCGCCTTCACCCAGCTGCAGACGCGCGTCTTCTTCCCGATCCAGTCGCTGCTGAGCGTCGGCATCGACATGCAGACCTCGCTCGCGCTGTTCACGCGGATCTTCGAGTACCTCGACCTGGACGTCGACATCCAGGAGCGGCCGGACCCGGTCGTCCTGGATCCGGCCATCGTCCGGGGCGACGTCCGCTTCCGCGACGTCGTCTTCGCCTACGACGCGGACGCCGGCCGCGCGACGATCGACGGCGTCACGCTCGAGGTGCCGGCCGGGTCCACGACGGCGATCGTGGGGGAGACCGGCTCGGGCAAGACGACCCTCGGATACCTGGTCGCGCGGCTCTACGACGCCTCCTCCGGGTCCGTGTCCATCGACGGGACGGACGTGCGGGACATCTCGTTCGCGTCGCTGGCCGCGACGATCGGCCTCGTCTCGCAGGAGACCTACCTCTTCCACGCGTCGATCGCCGACAACCTGCGCTTCGCCAAGCCGGGGGCGACGGACGAGGAGCTCGTCGCAGCGGCGCGGGCCGCCCGGATCCACGACCACATCGTCGGCCTGCCCGACGGGTACGACACCGTCGTCGGCGAGCGCGGCTACCGCTTCAGCGGCGGGGAGAAGCAGCGCATCGCCATCGCGCGGACCGTCCTGCGGAACCCGCCGGTCCTGCTGCTGGACGAGGCCACGAGCGCCCTGGACAACGAGACCGAGCGTGCGGTGCAGGCGGCTCTCGACGAGCTCGCCTCCGGCCGCACGACGATCGCCATCGCCCACCGCCTGTCAACCGTTCGGGACGCCGACCAGATCGTCGTCCTGGAGCGGGGGCGCATCGTCGAGCGAGGGACGCACGACGAGCTGCTGGCGCACGGCGGCGCCTACGCGCGCCTGGCCGCCGAAGCCGGGATGGCCGACGGCGCCGCGCTGGCCTGAGGACCGCGCCGGGCGACCTTCCGGGGGAGGCCCTGGTACGTCATGTGAGGAAGGTCGCGGCGTAGCATCCGGGCCGTGCCCGGGCCCGCGATCGCCACCGTCGACCTCGCGCTGGCGCCCGCCGTGTGGCAGGCGCTCGGCTTCACCGTCCGCGAGGACGGCGTCAGCCGCGTGGGGGCCACCGCGCTGCGTCTCACCGGAGCCGCGACCGGC
>JAOPZU010000223.1 GCA_025963955.1 Solirubrobacterales bacterium | reverse complement strand
CGCCAGCACCTGTGGGCCCACTCGGCTGGGGCGGCGCAGAGCGGGCGAACGACACTGATCGCGTCGGTCGAGGCGGACTTGAGGGACGCGATGGTGGGAGAAGCCGCGGCACCGACCCTGGTGTTCCGGCGGACCACCAGCGGGGCAGGAGGCGGTCATGGCTCTTTCTCCGATCCCACGTATCGACGCAGCGCTCGGTCAAGGGGTGGAGCGGATCGTTCGCGACCACCACCGTCGCCGGCTCGCCCGGCTCGGGCATTCGGCTGCCCTGGAACCCGACGGGCCCGGGCCGTGGGTCGCGGGCGACCCGGCGCCGCGCCCCGGCAACGACCTCGAGGTCCTCATCGACGGGGCGCAGGCCATGCCCGCCGTCGCGGCCGCGCTCGCGGCGGCGAGCTCGCACGTGTACGTCACGGGTTGGCACTTGGCCGCGCACTTCGAGCTCGTGCGGGGTGAGCAGCCCGTGGTGCTCGGGGCCCTGCTGGCAGAGCTCGCAGAGCGAATCCCCGTGCGCGTCCTCGTGTGGGCCGGGGCTCCGGTGCCGGCGTTCCACCCCACGCGCAAGGAGGTCGCCGGGGCCATCGAGCAGCTTGTTAAAGGCACCCGGGTGCAGTGCTTCGCCGACCCGCGCGAGCATCCCTTCCACTGTCATCACGAGAAGACGCTCGTGATCGACGACGAGATCGCGTTCGTCGGGGGCATCGACATGACCGACATGGGCGGGGACCGCTTTGACACCGCCGAGCATCCGGCTCGGCGCCGCCTCGGCTGGCACGACGTCGGGACCCGGCTGACCGGGCCGGCGGTGACCGACGTGGCCGAGCACTTCGTCATGCGTTGGCACGAGGTCACCGGAGAGCGGTTGCCCGTCCCGGCACCGCAGCCGACCGCCGGCAAGACGACGGTCCAGGTCGTCCGGACGGTCGCCGAGGACATGTACCGGGCGGTGCCCAAGGGTGAGTTCCGCATCCTCGAGGCCTACCGACGGGCGCTGCGCGCCGCCCAGGACTTCGTCTACCTGGAGAACCAGTTCCTCTGGGCCCCGGAGATCGTCGACCTGCTCGTCGACAAGCTGCGCAGCCCGCCGACCGACGATTTCCGCGTCGTGCTCCTGCTGCCGCGGCGCGCGAACAACGGACAGGACGACACCAAAGGGCAGCTGGGCAGGCTGGTCGACGCCGACGACGGCAACCGTCGGTTTCTCGCCGCCACGATCCGCTCGCTCACCTCCGGCCGGGCGGATCCCCTGTACGTGCACGCCAAGGTGGGGATCGTCGACGACCGCTGGCTGACGATCGGCAGCGCCAACCTCAACGCGCACTCGCTCATGAACGACACCGAGATGAACGTCGTCACCGATGATCGGGAGCTGGCCCGGCAGACCCGCGAACGCCTGTGGGTCGAGCACCTGCAACTTGCCCCGGACACCGTGCGCGACCTGACGCCGGCGCAGCTCGTGGACGACCACTGGATGGTCACCGCCGTCGATCAGCTCGAGCGCGAGAAGCGGGGGGCGGTGCCGACGCACCGGCTCATCGCCCTGCCCGGCGTCTCAAGCCGCGCGAGCCGCCTCGTGGGCCCGCTGTCGGGGCTCCTGGACGACGGCTGATCGCGGGGCCTCGCCGCCGTCCTGACTCGCCGCGAGCCTCAGGCTCCCCGTCTCAGAACGCGGCGGTCTTAACTTCGCCTCCGCGAAGCCAGTTGATGCCGCCCGACAGGCGCTTGAGATACCGCGGGGCGATGTCGGGACCCTGGTCCGCCGGCGTCGGCATGGCGGTGCCGTTCGAGATCGCCACCGTGTAGTCGGGCGGGAGGGACGAGGGGCCTGCGGCCGTCTGGTACTCGGTGCCCTTGCCGATCCACGCGACCGTGCCCGTGGCAGTCAGTACGAAGGACGTCACCTCGCTGTAGAAGGCTTCGGCCGTCTCGGGGACCGTGCCGAGGTAGGCGTCGCCGTAGGCCACCCGCTTACCCGACCGCATGCTCCGCACCTCGATCGCGCCGCTGCAGGCGCATCCCGCGGGCACGACGGAGTGCAGCTCGAAAGCGGCGTAGTCGCCGGCGAGCTTGATCCTGCCAGTGATCTCCTGGTCGAAGCCGTCGGCCCGCCTGATCAGCACAGCCTTGGGGCGGGCGAACCGGCACGCGTAGAAGTTCGTGTCGTCAAAGTCCTGGTTCTTCGGCCGCACGCCCTTGCTGAAGACCAGCGCACTGGACGACCTCGCGACCACCCGCGCAGTCCTGCCCTTCGGCCCGCTGGCGGCGATCGCCCGGCACGTGGAGCTCGGCGCCGCGTGTGCCGGCGGGGACGCGACGGCTACCGCCAGCGCCACCGCGAGCACTGCAGACGCCGTCCGTATTCTCATCACGCCGACTGAGACGCGCACTGAGTCCGTTCGATGCGGTGAACCGTCTGCTGCGATGCCCGCACGCGCCTCGCCAAAACGCGTCGCGTGCTGCTTCGAAGAGGATGCGCCCGGCACGCAAGGTCTCCGTGACGCCGCCCCCTGTGAGAGGGCGAGCCGCACGGGGTGTTCCAGAGGCCCGACCGGGGAGACGTTCAGGCGCCGGCGGGCTTGGCGTCCGGCGTGGTGGCTGCCGCGGAGCGGGAGGTGAGCGGGTTTCCGCCGGGGTCGGTGGCGGTGAGGGTGACGGTGTAGGGGGTGGAGAACGCCGCCCAGTCCTCGTCGATGGTGCCGCTGGCGCCGCCGCCGCGGGTCGTCATGCTTCCGCCGGCGGAGAAGTCGACGTTTCCGGTGGTGTCGTTGTGGAAGTCCATGCGCCAGCTCGTGCCGTTCGGGCATCCGGTGATCGAGAAGGAGGTCCAGATCGCTGCGAAGGAGCTGTAGTACCCGACGCTGTTGCTGAGTGAGACGATGGAGCAGACCCTGCCTCCGCCGCCCGTACCGCCGGTGGACGTGCCGCCGCCGCTGGTGGTGGTTCCTGTCGTGCTCCCGCCTCCGGTCGACGTCCCGCCGCCTCCTGAGTTCACTCCGCCGGAGGCAAGGGCTGCGGGCGCGAGGATGAGGCTGGCGCTGGCGGCCAGGAGTGCCGTGGCCTGCTTGATGCCGAGGGTCATGGTGTGTCTCTTTTCGTAGGGGGAATCAGGAGGATTCCGGTGAGAGACAGTCTCGGCGGCGGGCTCCTGTGCCGCTATCGGACCTTGGTCCTAGGTCAAGCGTCCAGGTGGGCGCACGAGGCTCCGCGTTGCACGCGTCAGGCGTGGGGCCCGGCAAGGCCGTTGCGGTGGGCCCACAGTGCGGCGGCGGTCCGGTCGGTCACGCCGATGGCCTCGAACACTTTGGTGAGGTGCGCTTTGACGGTCTTCTCGCTGATCCCGAGGGCCCGGGCGATCTGCTTGTTCGGGCGTCCGTCGGCGACGAGCCGGAGAACTTCGCGTTCGCGAGCGGTCAGGGTGCTGCCGGCTTCGGGGCCGTGTCGGGTGGAGACGGCGTGCAGTGCGCGCGGGTCCAGCGGACTCTCGCCGCGCGCGGCTGCTCGCACGCCGTTGATGATGTCCTCAGGCTCGGCGTCCTTGAGCAGGTAGCCGATGGCGCCGGCATCTAAGGCCCCGAGGATCTGTTGACGGTCGGAGAACGCGGTCAGGATCACCACACGCGTAGATGGCGCGGCTTCAAGGATGCGGCGCGTTGTCTGGATACCGTCGATGATCGGCATCGCCAGGTCCACGAGCGCCACGTCCGGGCCGAGGTCTCGCGCGAGCTCCGCGCCTTTGGCTCCGTCACCGGAGTGGGCGACCACGGTGATGTCGTCCTGCCCGTCCAGGAGGCGGGCCAGGCCCGCTCGCAGGACGGCGTGGTCGTCGATCAGCAGGACGTTGATCATCGCCGGCGGGGGAGGGTCAGGCGCAGCGTGGTGCCACGGCCGGGTGCGGACTCGAGCTGCAGTTCGCCGCCTTGTTCGCGTGCCAGATCGTCGAGCATGCGTAGCCCGAACCGCGGGCGGTCGTCGACGTCTGGGGGCAGGCCTGATCCGTCGTCGGTGATCGCGAGCACGGTTGATCCCTGCTGAGCGCCGAAGGAGACGTGGACGTCGTGTGCGTAAGCGTGGACGGCGACGTTGCGCAGCGCCTCGCGCGCTGTGCGGAAGACGATTGCCTGAGCGGTGGCGTCGACCACGATGTCCTCGTCGAAGTCCAGGTGTGTGGTGATCTGGTGGGCTTCAAGCCCGGCGAGGAGGTCGGAGATGGCGCCGTGCAGGCCGAGGCGACCCAACGACTCGGGGTACAGCTCGACGAGGGAGCTGCGAAGCCTTCGCAGCGTCTGGCGCACCTGTCCACCGGTGGACTGGAGCGCCGCTCGCGCGGCGGCCGGGTCCTCCTCGAGGGCGGTGGCCGCTGCGCTCAGGTCATAGGAGATCGCTGCCAGCTCCTGCACGACACCGTCGTGCAGCTCACGGGCGATGCGTTGCCGCTCCTTCTCGCTGGCTGCTGCTGCCTGTCCCAGCAGTCGCTCACGATCTCGTTGCCCGCGACGAAGGCGCCGCGTCAGCGAGGCCGCCAGTGGCAGCTGGGTCAGCTCCAGCAGCAGCAGCGCGGCCAGCAGGATCGGGACGAACCGCTTCAGGATGCGCGACTGTGAGGCGGAGATCGAGCTGTCACGCAGATATTCCTCGAACAGCACAGGCGCGCCGCCGGCCGCTGGACGGACACCGAGGTAGACCTCTCGCAATCGCCGGTACGGGCGCTCGAACCGATTCTCCGGACGGTTCAGGTCACTCACCTCAGCCTCGATCCCGTCGTTGTCCAGGATTCGCTGCTCGTCGACGCCGAGCGGGTAGCGCTCACCGATCAAACGGCGGTCGTCGGAGTACAGGATCGTCCCGTCCCGGCGCCACACTTTCACGCGGACGACCGGCGCTCGCAGCACGCGAGCGCGGACGATCTGGTCCAGACGGGCGAGAGCGCGCGGATCGCCCGCCAGGACGTCCGTTCCGAGGTATGGCGCGACGATGCCCTCGCCGGCGATACGTGAGACGTTCTGAGCGTCCCGCAGGGCCTCGTCGCGGGAGGCACGACCCGCGAGCTGCACGGCGGTCCAGGCCACCGCAGCGAACACCAACAGCCCGCTGAGGGCGAAATGCAAGACAGGGGAGCCCGCTAGACGTCGCATCCGTCGCACAAGGGGCACCGTACCCACCCTCAGATCCGAACCTCGACCAGCGAAGAGGCGTCGACCGGCCACCGCTGCCGCCCCGCCACGTTCCTCGGGCTCATCCGCTGGAAGTTGCACTCGAGACAGGAGGGCCCGACCGAAGTGCCGGGCCCCCTAGACAGCGATCAGTTGGCGGTACGGTCTTCTACTCGGCGAGCCGGCAGGGTGCCGGTGACCGGGCCCCTCCGTGGAACGAGCACCTCAGCGCGCACCGCGTCTGCGACGACGAAGTCCTTCAAGTCCCTTACGCCATCGGCGTTTCGGTCGGCCACACGAAGGCGAGCTTGCGCCGTGCTGATGGTCACGTCACCGGTCAGCGCACGATGATGGCTTGACCGGGCGATGTGGATCACCAGCGTCTGAGCTGTTGCGTCGACCGACACGACGCTGCCACGGACGTTGATCTTGCGCGTCCGTCCCGCATCTCCACCGCCGCGACCCGAAGCGGAATCGTCGCCGGTGCTGTGGTGTGGCTCGGTCTCACCGCTCTCGGTGGCTGTCCCGTCGTGGTGTGACTCGGTCTCGCCGCTCTGTGTGGATGTCCCGTCGTGGTGTGACTCGGTCTCGCCACTCTGAGGGGCCGTCCCGGCCTGCGCAACGGTTGTGGTGCCCGCAGGCGCAGTTGTGCTCGGGGCAGGATCGTCGCTGCCGTGTTTGGCCAGAGCAGCGGACGGAAGAGCCAGCGCGAGGATCCCGGCGCCGACGGCAAAACGTGAGACTGACATGGACAGACTCCTTTGTAGTTTCAGGAAGATTGGACACAACCCAGCTGTCCTTTCCGCCACAGTGAACGAGCCGGCCGTCGGCTGCCATGGGACTTTGGTCGTAGCCCTCCCCGCGGTGTGCACCCAGGCGGGCGCACCCTGCCGCTGCGAAGTCGCAGCGGCGGCCTCGCTGTCTCGCCCGGGCGATGTTGGGCGCGCCGACGGACCGGACGTCCCCAAGCGGGTCCAACGTGCGGGACCGATGTGACACTCGCACCGGGTCGCGGAGGACGAAGATCAGGCGATGCCCCTCCGTCCGCTGCTCGGCGCCGTGATGTTCGCGCTGCTCATGCCCGGTGCCGCGTCCGCGGCTCCGGTCGCGACCGGACTCATCGGCGGCCCTCGTGTGGTGACG